>NZ_JBEXCY010000279.1:0-13216 GCF_040605515.1 Dactylosporangium sp. NPDC005572
GCAACCGGCGATCGGTCGCTAAGGTGTCCTGTCGGGAATACCGCCCGTAGCGAGGAGCGCCGAAGTGACGAGCCAGTTCGGCACACTGCTACGTCAGTTGCGGCTTCGATCGGGGGTAACGCAGGAACAACTCTCAGAGCGGTCTCAGCTCAGCGTGAAGACCATCCGCGATCTGGAGACCGGCAAGCGCACCAACCCCCAGGTTCGGACGGTGAATCTAGTGGCCGACGCGCTGGAGCTCACACCGCGGCAGCGCCAGGACCTGCTGGCGCTCACCGGAGGCGGCCCGCCGCCCGGAGCCACTGGTGCCTCGCGCAGCCAGGCTTCGGCACCCCCCGACCCGTTGGCTGACGACGCCGAAGACCTCGCGCGGGAGGTCGAACGCCGCTGGCGGCGGGAGGAGGAACACCGCTGCCTCCACCCGTTCCACCTGCCGGTGCGCTGGCAGTCGGCGCCCGCCCACCTGACCGACCACTGGGAGACCATCCCGCTCGACCTGACCGGCGACGTCGACGACATCGCGAGTACCTACCGGCAGATCCCGTCTGGACGGCTGGTGGTGTTGGGTGGAGCCGGATCCGGCAAGACGGTCCTGGCCCTCCGGTTCGTCGGGGACTGCCTGCGCACACGCACCGACGCCGACCCAGTACCGGTGACCTTCAGCCTCGGCTCATGGGACCCGAACACCACCGGGCTGCGAGACTGGCTGACAGGCCAACTGCTGCGCGACTACCCTCATCTGGTCCAGAGCACCCGCGGCGGGTCCACGCTCGCCGCCGCGCTGGTCGACGCCAACCGCATCCTGCCGGTGCTGGACGGGTTCGATGAGATCGCCGGCGGCCTGTACGGCCCGGCATTGGAACAGCTCAACGCCACTTCGCTGCAGTGGCTGCTGACCAGCCGCCCCAAGGAATATGACGAGGCAGTCGCGGCGACCGGAGTGGTGACCCGGGCCGCCGGTGTCCAGCTGCTCGACCTCGCCCCCACCGAACTGGTCAACTACCTGCGCACCACCCGCCGCGCGACGTGGGTTCCGGTCCTGGACGACCTGTGCGACCGTCCGGACAGCCCACTCGCCATCGTGTTGCGCACACCCCTGATGGTCTTCCTCGCTCGCACCGTCTACAGCGGCGCCCTCGGTCAGAATCCGGCTGTCCTTCTCGACACCACCCGGTTCCCGACCCAGCAAGCCATCGAGGACCACCTGCTGGACAACTTCGTGCCCACCCTCTACCGGCAGCGGCCCCCACGCCAGCCCGTCACCGACCGCCCGCGCCAGCACCGGACCTGGGAACCGGACCGCGCCCATTACTGGCTGGGCTACCTCGCCCAGCACCTGGACCAGCTCGACACCCGCGACCTGGCGTGGTGGCAGCTGGGGGCCACGCTGCGCCGCTCCTCACGCGTCCTCGTCGTCGTGCTGGCCTGCACGCTGGCCACCACCTCCGTCGCCTGGCTCCTGGTGCCCCTGTACATGGCCTACCTGGGGACCGTTCCCGGGCTCAAGGCCGGGCTGATGGACGTGCTGGCGTGCGTGGCTGCGGTCGGCCTCCCCTTCGGACTGATGTACTGGCTCACGGCCGTGCGCCGCAGAAAGATGTTCGAGCCTTCCCGCGTGCAGGTGCGGATCTTCGGCCGAACCAGCAGACCGGGGACCGGACTTGTCCGCAAGCCCGTCATCAGGTTCCGAGACGGGCTGCTAGGCGGAGCCGCGGCTGGACTGGGGTACGGGCTCACCCGCATGTTGGCGTTCGGAGTGCTGTACGGGTTCTCCCCGCACATCGGCGTGGCGATCGGTGCGGCGCTCATCGACGCGCTCTTCTTCGCACCCGTCTTCGGGCTCGCGGCCGGGCTGGCGGGCAGAGTCACGGCCGCGCTGGAAGCCCCCCTCGACATCAGCTGCGCCGCCCACCCGGCCCGTTTGCTGACCACGAGCCGCGGCACGGTGATGCGGCACCTTCTGGTGATCGTGCCGATCGTCGTAGTCGTGATCGCCCTCGGGGGCCAGATCGTGGTCGAGTTACTGCAGGAGTGGCTGGGCCCTCTCATCTGGGGCTGGGGTGGCCTGCTCATCGGGATGGTAGCCGGACTCGGCGGCGGGCTGTCCTACGTGTTCACCTTCACCGCCTGGGGGCAGTGGATGATCCTGACACGCATCTGGTTGCCCCTGACCGGCCGACTGCCTTGGGCGGTGATCACCTTCCTGGACGACGCCCACCAACGCGGTGTGCTGCGCCAGGTCGGCGCCGTCTACCAGTTCCGCCACGCCCGGCTCCAGGACCGCCTCAAGGCCTCGCACCAGCACGGCCGCCCCACGACCACAAATCCTTGATGTCCGGATTCACCGTGGCGGCCCGGACCCGATCGTATCCGCCGCCGCCGTGCCGATCGGGATGATCGCCCGGCGCCACTGGCATGATCAGCCTCAGAAGACCGGGGTCAGGGCTACAAACGGCCCTCCAACAGTCTAGCCCGAGAACGTTATGTAGACGACAGACGATATGTGAGCTGGGTGCGATGTCGGCGGTAGTGGCTGGTCTTGGCGCGTGCCTGATGGAGTTTGCACCAGCGGGGCCAGGCCAACCAGTGCGTGATCGTGTGGGTGGCGTTGGCGATCGCGTGAAGTCCGCCGGGGTGCAGCTGCCGGCGAAGTGGGTGACCGCCGACGAGGCTTACGGCAAGGGCGGCAAGTTCCGGCTGTGGCTGCAGCAACAACAACAACAACACATCAACTACGTCCTGGCCGTGCCGAGCAACCAGAAAATCCCGACCGAACGCGGCAGCGCCCGCGCCAACGCCCTGGCAGCCGCACCACTCTGGCCTGGAAACGCCGCAGCTGCGGCGACGGGGTCAGAAGCCCGCGCGTCTACGACTGGGCGGTCGCGACGCTGCCCGACGCCGGCACCGCCGAGCACGGCCATACCCGCTGGCTGCTCATCCGCCGCAGCGTCACCAAGCCCACCGAACTGGCCTACTACCTGTGCTACGGCCCGGCCGACACCGGCGACGAGGAACTCATCCGCGGCGCCGGCACCCGGTGGGCGATCGAGGAGTGTTTCCAGACATCGAAGAACGAGCTCGGGCTGTCGGGTAGCCCCGGCGCATCGCTGCGCCGGGGCCCCCTCAGAACCGGACGTGCCCGGTTTCCGGGCATCCGGCTCAAGTAGCCGCGATGGGCTGGGGTGAAGGTGAGACGCTGGTCTTCCTGCCGGTGACCGGATGGTGTGCCCGTTGGCAGGAGGTGTGTATCAGGCGGGTTGATGCATCGTCCGGCTTGCCGGGTCGGCTCGACTGTCCATCGTGGACGAGGTAGTCGTATTCGAGGCCTTGCGAGTGACGCTCAGCCACCATCGTTCCCACTCGTGAGGAGACTGTGGTGGCTGGTCGGCGGTGAGGAGCACCTCCTTGCATGCCGGACAGTAACCGTCCTGCTGTTCCAGCAGGCGCAGCGTGTACTTGTCCAGCGGGGGTTTGCTCCGTCGCCGACGCGCGGCCCAGTAGTCGATCAGGTCGGGATCGTCTGGAGACGCCCCTGCCTGGACTTGGTGGTGCCGGACAATGCCGGTCCAGGAGAACCTGGTCAGATATGGCACGCCGCGCTTGTCGGCACGGTCGCGTGCGCCGAATACCCACCGGTCGTTCCTGAACTTGTTGAACCGGCCGAAGTAGCGGGCACTGACCCACGTCTTCGACTTGTTCGGGTGGCGGAACTTGGCCCACTTGTAGGTCAGCCGCCACATCTGGGTGTCCAGGGAGTGGAAGGACTTGCTGGACACCACCGCCCGGTAGTAGGCCGACCAACCTCGGATGATGGGATTGAGTCGGGCGATGACCGCCATCGCATTGGCGCCGCGAAGCGCGCGGACCTCCGTTGCGAGCCGTTCCCGGATCCGCTTGACCGCCGTCTTACTCGGCTTGATCAGTAGCTTGCCGCATCGGTAACGGCGGACGTTGAACCCCAGGAAGTCGAAGCCGTCTTCGAGGGCGACGATGGTCGTCTTGTCCTCGTTGAAGGCCAGACCTCTGGGCGCCAGCCATGCGGCGAGCTGTTCCTTGATCTGCTGCGCCTGCTCATAACTGTGGCAGCACACAACAAGATCGTCGGCGTATCTGATCAATGCCGGGGAGTCAGCTACCACCTTTCCGGCGTCCTTGCGGCCCGCTCGGTAGTACCCGACCCCGGCAGCTCCCTCCAGCCCGTGCAACGCCACGTTCAACAGCAGCGGCGAGATCACACCACCCTGAGGACTTCCCTCATCAGTTGGCGCAAACCCTTTGCCGTGCTCGAACACGCCCGCCTTCAGCCACGCCCGGATCATGTCCCTGGCCGGGAACGATCCGATCGCCGTCAGAAGGTGGCTGTGATCAATCTTGTCGACGCGGCCGTCAGATCGGCGTCCAGAATCCATGTCCGTTTCGCGGTTGGACCACGCAACGTCGTGAACAGGGACCCGATCGCGTCAGCACAGCTACGTCCCGGCCTGAACCCATACGAACGGGGCTCGAACCGGGCTTCCCACTCGGGCTCCAGCACGTTTCGGACCCTGCCCTGATGACAGCGGTCCATGATCGCCGGAATGCCGAGCCCGCGCAGCTTCCCGTTGGCTTTCGGGATATACACGCGCCTGACCGGCAGAGGTCGCCACGATGTCGTCGAGCGGTGCACCCGCACCGCCAATTCCATCCGCGCCGCGGAGGTCAGTGCAACCTCCCCGTCCACCCCTGCGGTCTTGCGACCTGCGTTGCGCTGGGTCGCCTGCCGGACGCTGACCAACACGTTCGACCACGACCGCAGCATCATCTTCTGCAGCGACCGGACCTTGGCCCAGTCCTGCTCCCGTGTCGCCTTGAAGATCCTCCTGCGCAGTCGTCGTACGTCATCCTCACAACTCCGCCAATCCACAGTGGACCAGCTCACGGATGCGTCCTCGGGTCCGTTCACCATCGGTGTCTAACCTGCCCCTCGGCTCCCACGACTCACGATCTCGGCCTTCACCAGCCACCTGCTCACGTCAGCGCCCTTTCGGGCCCGGCCACCAGGACCGGTATCCGGCCAGTTATCCGCACCAGCCGTCAGGAGCACGGCCATCTGCTGCGGTTTCCTGCCGCCTTTCGGCGCACCGGCGTTCGCTTCTTGAGCATCCTGTTCCCGCCAGAACTTCGGCTCCCCTTACGGTTGGCCTGCCAGGCATCGAGCCCCTGGACCCGGACGGGGTTTCCACGTTCCGCACCTCCGAGACGCGGCCGGGTTGGGTGCCCTCTATACCCCGAGGCCGGCGGTGTTCCCGCGACCGGCTGGTCTTCCCCGGTCGCCGCCTGCCGTCTCCCAACGGCCGGGCCCTGTTCCCCGGTCGCACTCCGTCCACCCGGGGGTCTGGTTCACGAGGCGTCATCGAGGGTTCACTGGTGTTCACCCGTCCGGCCTTCTCCTTGCCTGTGGTCACCGAACGAATCGGAGACCCTTGGGCTTCTACCCCGAGCTTCGCACCCCGCAGTTACCCGCAACGCACGTCGAGGCGGAGACAGGCGTCGAACACTCGCCCAGAATCACGCAACCGCCATAGATGGCCTCCTACCTGCGCGTTCACTCGGAACTGTGCGACCTCGTGTCGCTCCGACCACTACCAAGTGCGCCGCTACGACGCATGACACCGCCACATAACACTCGTTATGGTGGCCCACGCCTTCCTCGCCACCACTGCGGCCAACGCTGAAAAGGGGCCGAGCGTGGGATCGGGACGGCCTCATCCCCCTCACACTCGGCGAGGTCCGACGTCTCCTGGCACACCTGATCGCGATCGTCCGACCCGTTGATCATATTGATCGATGGTCACGATGGCGTCGACGCCACCAGTTCAGCGCCAGACCCAGCCACTACCAGCGAAGACTCGGACTACTTGAAGTGCAGCTGGAGTATTAAGGAAGACTTAATAATTCGGTCCCGAAATACCCGTAATCGAGTCGCCTGGACGGCCCTACCTGCTGCGACGCAATGCTGCGTCTTAATTCTCCGTTGCGTCATGAACTCGACCACTCCACGCCCGTAGTACTGGCGCAACGAAGCCACCATCTGCCGAGAGCGGGTAGGGAAAAGGGTCTGAATGCGTACTGATTCGCAACGCGCCGCCAAGTCGACCTGGCACATCAGTCGCCGAGCGCGGGCGACGCTCGGCGCCGCCGTCGTGTTGGCGCTGGGCGCCACCGGCATCTACATCGCCAGCGCCAGCGCGGACGAGGTCGCCGCGCCGGGCGTCCGGCTTGAAGCGGAGGCGTTCTCGGCGCAGTCCGGCGCCAGAACGGAGCACACCACCGACACCGGCGGCGGCGAGAACGTCGGCTGGCTGGCCACCGGGGACTGGATGCAGTACGACAACGTGACGCTCGGCGGGACGGACCTCACGGCCCGCGTCGCGGCCCACAACACGGCCGGCGGCTCGATCGAGCTGCATCTGGACTCGCCGACCGGCACGCTGCTGGCCACGTTCCCGGTCACCGGCACGGGTGGCTGGCAGAACTGGACGACGGTTACCGCCAAGGCGTCGGGTGTGCCGGCGGGCAAGCAGACCCTGGTGGCGGTGATGAAAAGCCAGCAGCACGCGGACTTCATCAACATCAACTATTTCACCCTCGGTACCAGCGCTGCCGCGTCACACGCACCGGCGACAGCAACGGTCGCACCCCCGGCCGGTGACAGCTCCTCCTCCGCCGCCCCCTCCTCCGCACCGTCGGCTGCGCAGTCCGTCTCCGCGCCAACAGGCAACTCCGGTGGCGGATGGGTGCCCGTTGACCAGGCCGTCTGGCAGCGGCAGCTGGCCGCCTTCAACGCGATCGAGCGGCTACCGGTTCCGGCTGGCACGACGCGGGTCGCCGAGTTCCACACCGACTGCACAGTGGCCAACGAGGCGAAGGACGACCCGATTGTGTTGCCCGGCCTACCTGGCGCCTCGCACATGCACACCTTCTTCGGCCCGACCGTCGACGCCGCCACGAAGTCGGCTGACCTGTTCAACCGGACGGCGACGTGCAACGCGCCGGGGGACAACAGCGCCTACTGGGTGCCGCAGCTGCTGCGCGACGGCCAACCCGTGAAGATCAAGAGCTTCCGGGTCTACTACGGCTCGCGGCTCGCGGACCCGTCGGTGACGGTGCCGTTCCCGCCCGGTCTCGTTGTCGTGCACGGTGACGCGAAGCGGCAGGTGCCGACCCCGAAGGGTGCCAGCGGCCAGTTCTGGTGCGCAGGCAGCGCAGAGATCGGGCGCAGCGCCGACGGCAACTGGCCGGTTTGCGCGTCCGGCGGCAACCTGATCTTCCAGCTCGCCTTCCAGGACTGCTGGGACGGCAAGCACGTCGACTCACCCGACCACAAGTCCCACATGGGACCGATGCAGAACGGCACGTGCACCGGCCAGTACCCGGTCGCCGTACCGAACCTCTCCTTCATGGTCAACTACGACTCCCTCGGCGGCAACGGCCTGCAGCTCTCGTCAGGCATGGCCTCCTCGATGCACGGCGACTTCATGAACGCGTGGAAGCCCGAGAATCTCGGCCCGCTGGTGAAGATCTGCCTCACCGCAAACGCCAAGTGCGGCACCACGCCGAGTTTCACTGGCGGCTGACCCGAGCCGTACGGACACGCTGATGGCCCCGTCTGGACGGCGGGGCCATGAGCGTTCGCGCGCACTGCCTCGATGGGTTCGGCCGCATCGGATAGCGCTTGTTGGAGAACCGTCGTGCTTACATCCACTGCTGGAAGGCGTCTCGGATTCGCACCTTCAGACGCCGTACGCATCGTGGCGACGCTCGTCGCTACCGGCACTCTGGCTGTCGTCACCGCGCTGTGGGCGGTCGGCCGAGACACGGCTCCGCAAGGCGTTGCGGCGGCCGGCCGCCCTCTGGTCGGCGGAACTGCTCCTGCTCCAAGTCATGTTGATGGCGCGCATTCCCTGGGTGGAGCGGGCGTACGGGCAAGCCAACCTCGCACGCTGGCATCGCTGGACCGGGTTCGCCTCGTTCCATCTCCTCCTCGCACACGTGGCGCTGGCAAACGTCGGCGCTGCGCGACGCGCCGGGACCGATCCCGCGAGACACCTGTGGACGCTGCTCGCGACATGCCCCAGCGCGGTCCTGGCGCTAGTCGCCCTGGTTGCGCTCGTCCTTGTCGTGCTGACCTCACTGCGCGCGGTGCGCCGCCAACTGCGGTACGAGTCGTGGGATCTGCTGCACCTCTACGCGTATCTCGGCGTCGCTCTCGCACTGCCGCATGAACGGTTGCCCGGCAGCGACTTCCGCGCGCCCGTTGCCCGCGCGTACTGCTGGGGGGCCTACTTCATCGCCGCCGGCTCGGCGCTCGTGTTCCGCGTCGGCATGCCGGTCTGGCGCACGCTTCGGCACCGCCTCACCGTCGAGCGCGTGGTCACCGAGACGCCCGGCCTCGTTCCGGTGTATCTGACCGGCCGCCGGCGCGGGCCGGGCAGTACTTCGTCTGGCGGTTCCTCGACGGCGGTGGTGCCCTGCACGGCAATCCGTTCTCGCTGTCGGGCCCGCCTCGTGCCAACCGGCTGCGGATCACCGTGAAGACCGTCGGCGACGGCGCCGCTCGAGTCGCCGCGCTCCGCCCCGGCACCAGAGCGCTCATCGAAGGACCGTACGGACGCATGACCGCCGACACCTATACCGGCGGCAAGGTCACCATGCTCGCCTGCGGTGTCGGCGTCACACCGCTGTTGGCCCTGCTGTGGGACCTGCCCTACAGACACGCCAAAGCCACCCCCCGTCTACCGCACCCGCCGCTCCGACGAGGTGGCGTTCCTGACCGAGCTGGGATGGCTCGCGCGCGACCGGGGCGTCCGCCTCGTTGTGCTCGTCGGCCCTCGAGCAGCGCCAGGCTCCTGGCTACCGGCCGAGTACGCCGACTACAGCGACGCTGAAGCCTTGCGCTCGCTCTCCCCCGACATCGCCGACCATGACGTGTACGTGTGCGGTCCCGACGCGTGGACAGAGTCCGTGTTCCGAACTACTCGACGGGTCGGCGTGCCTCCCGCACGCCTACACCGGGAACGGTTCGCCTGGTGAACGACTTGCGGACCATTCTTGCGCCGGGGCCACCCCGCGTGCGCTGGGACCAGGACCGCCGGACGGTGCCCGCTGACGATCAGGTCGCTGGCGCCGATGTACCGATTCGCCTCTATGCCGAGCGGCATACCGTACGCGACGAGTCAGCCTTGATCGCCTAGCTGCGTCGTCTCTGGATTCCGTCCCTGCGCTGAGCTACCAAGTCACCGGCAACGACTCCACGCCGTAGACAGTAGCGAATTCACGGAACGGCACCTCTTCAAACGGAATCGCAAGCTTCAAATCAGGAAAACGGCGCAGCAGGGCGGGAATACCGATCGCCAGCTCCTTACGGGCAAGCGGGGCGCCAAGGCAGAAGTGAATTCCGTGACCGAAGGCGAGATGCGGCTCGCGCTCGCGATGTACATCAAAGACATTCGCATCCTGATACACCGTCTCGTCGCGGTTAGCCTGGGAGAATGACATCATCACATAGTCACCCTTCTTAATCTGCTCGCCTCCCAGTTCGAGATCTTCAGTAGCCGTCCTAACCAAGCCCGTCTGGGTAACGGTGATGTATCGAAGCAACTCCTCCACGGCCTGTTCAGTGATAGTTGGATCGTCCCTCACCACAGCGAGTTGATCAGGGTGGCGCAGTAGCAGTAACGTACCGATGTTCAGCGCCCCGGCCGTGCTGTCCTGACCCGCTACAAGAATCAGGGCTACCATTCCGGTGATTTCCGTATCTGTCAATTCATGTCCGTAGTCCCGTACGAGAGCTCCGAACATCGTGTTGTCTGGACTGTTACGTTTCTGGACGACGAGATCCGCCACCCAGTCCCGAAGACCGACAAAGTGGTCTATCAGTCGCCCGCGATCCAATGTCTGATCGAACGCCAGATTCGCCCGCATCTGAAGTTCTTTTCGGTCTTCCTCCGGGATGCCGATCAGTTCACACAACACCCTCGATGGGATTTCCTGGCCGAAGGCAGTTGCCAAATCGGCGGGCGGGCCTTGTGTCGCCATGGCGTCGAGGCAATCGTGCACGATCTCCTCTATGCGCGGCACCCAGTCAGCTATTCGCTTCGCGGTGAACGAGTGCGAGACCATGCTCCGCAGCCTGGCGTGCTCAGGGTGGTCGTATCCGACGAAACTTCCCGGTTGCCGGGCGGGTGTCGCAACCTTCGCTTCGCCGGTGGCCTTGGGGCGGAGAAGGGTCGGTGGCGTACTCTTGACGCTGAATCTGTGGTCGCTCAGTACCTCGCGGGCCAGGGAATGTCGGGTGACTAGCCAGACCGAGTCACCATTCGGTGCGACCGACTGCCGGGAGATCGGCTTCTCTCTTCCCAGCTGTTGAAGCTCAGGTGCCGGACTGAACGGGTGGGGCTGTTCACGTCGGTAAGGCAGTGGGACCTGGGAGTTGTTGCCCATCTGCACACCCCCTAAAGCCTATTCGGCTTCTCAGTGACGGTATCTTGAGTCGGGTGCCTGAGTCGTGTTTCTCAAGCGAGCAGGTGGCTCACAGCGAGAAGAGCGAAGATGTCAGCGAGGATCGGGGCATCATGGGTCATAGGCCGCGGGCCGGCAGAATCTGGAATGGAAACATAACCACCATCGCGCCCTTGGTGCTCAAGCATATAGTCGAGACCAGATCGCAACGCATCAACGTTTTTCGTGATACTTAGCACCAGCAATGAATAGGAGGTGCTAAGTACGTCGCTAGCGTCACCAGCACGCTGCCCCCAGCCGCCGTCACGGTTCTGATTGGCAACCAAGTAGCCAAGAGATCGTTCGGTCGCCGCATCGATCTGCTCGGCGAGTTCACCGGTCGGAGGGCTTGGATAGGAATTGAAGGCGAAAATCGAGCGAAGAATGGAGTTGGCGTTACTCAAGCTCCATCCACGTTCGAAAGTGCCGTCGCCCCGTTGAGAGCGGATCAAGTATCTAATAGAGTTGTCAATGACATCCGCGAACTTGTCCCTCGCCGGTGCCAGAGCGGAAATGGCACTCCCGGTTACTCCGACCTCCGGAGTGTCGCCGTGAAAGTACGTTGCAAAGCCTCCGTCGTCGTTCGCCAGCTTCCTCAAGAAGTCTTCAGCACGGCTAATTTCCTCAGCGAAACGCTCCGCTCCTGCCGTTCTGAGGAATTCAAGGCAGTAAGGGCTGCAGTCCGCGTCGCTCTGGGTCACACCCGGCGCGAAAGGCCATCCGCCATCCGCCCCTTGATGGAGCGCCACATAGTCCCCCATCTGCTGGATCAGGCGATGGTCTGCACCAGACTCCTGAAGTGCCAGTCCAGCCGCCGCAGTGAGGAACGGCTCCCATCCTGCGATGAACGGAAACCCGCCATCCGGGTTGTGACATCGCAACATCGCATCGATACCCCGAGCCACTAGCGGGCTATCCGGACTTATCCGACGAATCGCCAGCAGACCCAGGAGATGGGCGAGGAGGTCGGCTTCGAATACGCTTCGGACGCTACCCGAAGAGAGCTGGTCGACCAGGAACGCACGATCGGCGGCGGTGGCCAATTCTGGAGCCCCACGGTTGTATGCATCGATTATTTTCAGGGCGCACATCTCAAGGTTCACCCACGATGCGTAACCGTCGTACCTGACCTTACTTACGTCGAAGTTACGGTCGCTTGGCAATACACCGAGCTCGGTGAGCATTGCATGGAACATGAATCTCTTGCGCGGTGATGTGAAGTGCTCGAACTGGCCGAGAAAGGCCAGCGGCTCCTTGGGCTTTCGGTCCCCCTCTGCACCGAGGGCGGAGTCGACCAACACTCTCTCCAGGGCCGCGACGTCCCCCTCGCCGCCTGGAACAAGAACATTCCGGCGCTCTTTGAGATAGCCTGTAATCGCCTCTTGCACGCTGGGGAACACACCCTCAAGGTGCAGCAGATGCAGCATGAGGACTGACTCGAGAACGCGGCTGCTACAGCGATCTCGCACACCCCCGTCGCTACCGACACTACCGATCACGTGGGCGCGGAGACGCGACCGACACTCCAGCGTTCTCGCCAGAAGCGCATCCTCCATCCATGAACGGTGTTTGATTGCCTGCGATGGGTACAGACCAGCTCTGAGCATTATGCTCCTTCCCGCAGAGACGGCAGCAAGCGCCGAAAAATGCGAGTGATGTTGGTAGAGGAGCCTCACCGACCCAGTTGATGTCCTGGGGTCCTTAGGTCGGCCGTAACAAAGTGATGAGGCTATTGAGATCTCGTCGGAGGTCTTGAGCGAGATGAAGGGCTTCGAGTTGACGTCTCCGCGATCCGGGTCCAGGCACGGACATCACGAGGACGACCAGCCACCCTGCGGCCTCTGAATTAACGACTCAGAAGATTGCCGGATTTCACACTATTCGCGCATAGCTGCCCAGTTGGCAACCAGCGAATTATCGACGCGTCGAGTGCGGACAGAATAATCCCGGCCACAGCGACTGGCAAGAGCCTGCCCACTCGTCACGGCCCTTTCGAACTTGACCTTGATCCCGCCCTATAACCAACGACACAAGCCCGACGGCTACTTCAGAAACAGCGGCGTTCGTATGCCAGCGACGCCTCTTGACCGAAATAGTCGATACATATCATTTTGAGCCGGTTTGCTTTAGTTAGCCTCGGCCCTTCGTTAAGGGCTGCTCACATGGTGGGTCAATAGGAACGGGTGCCTTCTGAGCTGGGAAGATAGGACTTGCTGAGGGTCGTATCCATCCCATCGAAAGGCACCCGCCGAGTGAAGGCTACCGGACCGCGCCCGAAGATCATCGTGAGTGCCGACGGGCGTGGCGTGGTCGCCCATGCCGGTGCCCGTCTCCTCGCGGATGTTGCGGAGGTGACCGGGCTGACGGGCGCGTGCGGTGAGGCGCTGGGTGGTCTGCGCCAGCGGCAGGGTGTGCATGATCCGGGTCGGGTAGCGGTGGATCTGGCGGTGATGCTCGCGGACGGCGGCGAAGCGATCTCGGATCTGGCCGTGCTGCGGGATCAGCCGGCGTTGTTCGAGTTGGTCGCCTCGGACGCGACCGCATGGCGGCAGCTGTCCGCAATGGACAGTGCGGCGCTTGACCGGTTGCACGCCGCTCGCACCGTAGCGCGGGAAATCGCGTGGGCGCAACGATTCGAGGCCCGCGGCGGGCTGCCGCAGTCGGCTGCGGCCGGGCT
>NZ_JBEXCY010000280.1:0-13216 GCF_040605515.1 Dactylosporangium sp. NPDC005572
GCGCCGCCAACGCGATCGACCCTGCTCTGGGGCTGAGGGATCGGTCACCACAACGGAGCGGAGCTACCGCATGGCCCGGTGGCGGTGGACGCCACCGGGTTGGGTACAGCGGGCTCGTCGACGACAAACGTCGCGAGCGGCCGGCCATCGCCGGCTGTGGAGAACGACACAACCTGTTGAGCCCCGACTTGCGGCTCTAGTGACCCATGCCGGCGCCGCCGTCGACGGGGATGATCGCTCCGGTGATGTATGCGGCTTCGTCGCTGGCCAGAAACGCGATGGCGGCAGCGACTTCTTCGGGTTGGCCGATACGCGGCACGGGCACCTCGGCGGCCAGCGCTGCGGCTTTCTCGCTACCGATCGTCGATCGCAGCATCTCCGTGTCGGTCAGACCAGGGCTGACGACGTTGACGGTGATGCCACGGCTTCCGAGCTCGCGCGCTATCGAACGGGCTGCGCCGACGAGACCGGCTTTCGAGGCGGCGTAGTTGACCTGACCGACTTCGCCTCGCATGCCCACGGCTGAGCTCACGAAGATAATGCGACCAAAACGTTTGATCATCATTTTCCGGGCGGCGAGTCGGGCTGCGAGGATCGGTGCGGTCAGATTGGTCGTCAGGACTCGATCGATCAGTTCAGGCGTCATGCGCATGAGGAGCTGATCGGCGGTGATTCCGGCGCTGCACACCAGAACTTCCACCGGGCCGTTGACTGCCTCGGCCTCTTTGAACGCGGCGTCCAGGGAGTCCGGCTCCGACACGTCACACTTGAGCCCGAGCACGCCATCTGGGGGCTCGCTTGTGCGGAACGTCACAGCGACCTTGTGCCCATCTTTGGCGAACCGCAGCGCGGTCGCACGCCCAATGCCGGCACTACCACCAGTGATCAGGATCGATCGTTGATTCATGCTACCCACTTCCGGAAAGCGCCCGCACGGACGTACTTCGACGGGATGTCTGTCCGCTTTGCGTAAGATCGGCAGCTTTTATCGCACCGATGGTCCCCCGTACGCCGGACATTGCAGAGCGTGCGTGTCTGGCACGTGCGGCGCCAGGGATGTATCGGTTCATGAACCGGGTGGTTCCGGAACTGTCAGTTCCGATGTCCGGAAAATGCGGCTTTTGCGACGGCCGCGAAGGTCGCGGTGATTGACAACCTGGAATGGCTCGGCTACAAACCTTGGTTTGGAAGTGAGCGATCTTCTTCGTGGCTCAGCTGTCGCGGAAGCGGTCGTTGTCTGCTTCGAGAGACGATTTACCGACCTGGCGACTGCGGCGGCTTGCGCTACACGACCGGGGGACTGTGTGGAAGCAATGGCGGGGAGCCTGGCGCAAGTTTCGCCAGGTGAGCAATTGCGGGAACTGCTGCCGAAATGGCGGCGAAGCCTTGATCCAAACGCTGTTCCGGGTCTCGTTTACGGGCGCCAGGGCAAGCGGTGGGTCAGTCAGGAGGACGTAGCACACCGGGTCGGTGTTTCCACTCGCTGGTACGCCAACCTGGAGCGCGGGGAACCGGGCACCTACTCGTCGACATTCCTTGACCGGGTGGCGGTGACGCTGTTGCTGTCGCCGGAGCAACGTGCCGTGCTGTACATGCTGGTGACTGGGCAGGAGCCAGAGCCACCGCGAGTTGTGCCGCTCGGTCCCGAGTTTGCCTCATTGCGGGCAATCGTCAATGCCCAGCCGTGGCCGGCGTATGTTTCCGATGATGCATGGGACTGCCTGCTCAGCAATGAGCACCACGTTCGGTGGTTCCCACATCTACGGCACGAGCCCAATATCATGCTGTGGCCGTTCCTGTACGAAGAAAGCAAGATCCAGTTGATCAACTGGGAGCGTGACTGGGCCAGGCCCATGCTGGCCCAGCTACGGGCGGCGAGCGCTCGCCATCCGGATAACGCGCGACTGCAGGAGATCATCCGGCGGATCCTGGCCGGCAGCGCCGATGCAAGGCGGATCTGGGAGGACAAGGCGGAGGTACACCTGCATCCGGACGGCGATCGCCGACTCATGCATGTGCCGTACTTCGACGAGCCCCGGTTGATCGAGATTGTTGCCCTGACGACGCTTCGAGCGGCCGGTTTCCGCGTCATGATGCTCGTGCCGGCCGATGCCATGGAGGCCCGCGCGTGACCGGGCGGTGGTCTCAGGTGGCGTCGAAGTACGCCTGGGCCATCCGTTCGAGGACTTCGGCGGGTGCCGCTTTGGGGGCGCCGAGATGATGGTAAGTCGCGGCTGCGGTAGCGACGAGCCTCTCGCGCAGCGGGAGTTCCTTGTACTGGCCCAACGGGATGTCCATTGCGGCTTGCCAGTACGGCATGCCCTGCCTGTACCTCAGCTCCAGCCCGGCCTGAACGTGCTCGAGATAGCTTCGGAACTCGATGACTCCCGCTCGGCTGACGATCGGGCCGTGGCCGGGAACGATCCGTGTCGCGCCGGTGGCAAGGATCGTGTCGCACGCCGCGATCCAGTTGGCGAGCGGGCCGGTCCACATGACGGCGTGGTCGGCGGTGAAGAGGATGTCGCCAGCGAACACCACGGCACTGTCGGGAACGTAAACGATGGCATCGCCTTCGGTGTGTGCCGGCCCGACTTCGATCAAGACGATCGTCCGGTTGCCGAGCGGCACTTCCAGGCACCCGCTGAACGTCCGCATCGGTGGGGCGACTTTAATCCCGGTGAAGTCGAACTGGCCGAAGTGCTGGCGCGTGTAGCGGCCCGCCGCGGTGGCCTGGGCTTCGTCGCTGAGCAATCGCGACATCAACTCCGGTGGGAAGTCGTGCGGCATCGAATGAGCGGTGGCGGCCGACGCGATCGTCTCAGCCTGCGTGACCAACTGGTTGCCCCAGCAATGGTCGCCGTTGGGGTGGGTGTTGACCACCGTGGAGATCGGCGGCAGGTCCGCGTCTCCGATCGCGGCGATCAGCCGACGGGTCATCGGCAGCGTGTACTGCGTGTCGACCAGCATGGCTGTGTCGCTGGCTGCGATCACACCGGCGTTGCTATACCCCCATCCACTGCGGGAATGCAGGTATGCATAGACGCCGGGCGCGAGTTGCTCCAGCACAGGCTCGCCCCCGCTTGCGTGCATGAGCGGAAATGCTGCCAGGGCAAGCAGATACAGACAATGGCCAATCGGTGGATAGGCGCTGGCGTCCAGTCGATACCGCTCCGACGAATGCACCGTGACCAGCCGCGACGATACCGCCGTGCCGCACCGACCAAGTAGCTGACACCAACTCGTTATTGCGATCAAGGAGCGTGAATATGATGCTGCGCAGGACATTGCCGCCAACCGTGGGGCTCATCTGCGGATTGCTCCTGGCCGCATGCACAGGCTCAAGTCTCGACTCCGAGACCACCGAGGCGGCGCCCGGCAAGGACCTCACGATCGGGGTGGTGGTGCCGCAGTCAGGTCCGTACCAGCCGATCGGCGCCGACATGCTCAAAGGCTGGACAGCCTACCTCGAACGCCACGGCAACAAACTCGGCGGCCGCACCGTGAAGTACGTCCTGGCAGACGAAGGCGACGGCGGCCCTACCGCCCGCGCCGCCGTCGATCGGCTCATCACCAACGACCACGTCGACGCCATCGTCGGCGTCGCCAACGCCGACGCTGTCAACAACATCGCTGGCCCGGCCACCGCAGCGCACACCCCATTCATCGGAACCGGCGGCCGCCCGAGCACGCTGAGCGACCTTTCTTTTGTCTGGCACACCTCGTTCGACTCCCGCGACTACGGCAAGGCTGCCGGCCCGTACCTCAAGGCCAACGTCGACGGGCCTGTCTACGCGATCGGCCCGGACTACCAAGGCGGCAAGGACCAGGTCGGCGGCTTCGTCGCCGCGTTTACCGCAGCGGGTGGCACCCTCGCCAACCCGGGCGGGCAGCCGACCTACACGCCCTGGCCCGGTGACGGAAACTTCGGGCCGTGGCTCACCAAGATCAAAGAGTCCGGGGCCAAAGCCGTGTACGCGTTCTACGCCGGCGCACCAGCGATCGCCTTCGTGAAGCAATACCAGCAGTTCGGTGTCGGCCTGCCCTTGTACGGGCCAGCGTTCCTCACCGAAGGCGCCGCACTTGCGGCCCAGGGTGCAGCAGCGAACGGCATCACCACCGTCGCCACCTACGACCCGACCCTCGACAACCCGGGCAACGCTGCTTTCGTCGCCGACTACAAGGCACGCAACGGCGGCGCGGCACCGAACCTCTATGCCGAAACCATCTACGCCGCCGGCGCGCTGCTGGACAAGGCGATCACCGCCGCAGGAGCGACCGCATCAGGCGAACAGATCAACACAGCGATCGGCAAGCTCGGCACCGTCACCAGCCCGCGCGGCACGTGGACGCTCAGCCCGACCACGCACACCCCCGTCCAACGCTGGTGCGTGCGGAAGGCCCAGGCCGCCGGCACCGGCATGGCGAACGTCGTGATCAAGCCGGATCTCACCACCCTTGGCGGCTAGCCGCCAAGGCCAGAGAGCAGGTTTCAGGTCGTGGCCGACGAACTGATCATCGCGCTGGACGGGCTGGCGCTCGGGCTGTTGCTGTACTGCGTCGCCACCGGGCTGAGCCTGGCCCTCGGCGTTGCGGGCGTCTTCCAACTCAGCCACGGCGCATTCTTTCTCGCCGGCACCTGCATGGCCTGGTGGCTCGCCGAATCCGGTTCTTGGCTGGGATTCTTCGCCGCGCTCGCCGCCGGACTCGTCTCCGGTGGTGTGGCCGGCGGCGGCCTCGCCGTGCTCCTGCGACCATTGACCAACCACCTCGACCAGGTACTCGCCACGATCGGGATCGGCCTGGTACTGGTCGACCTGCTCACCACCGGACACGGCGCCCAGCCGCGCTCGGTGCAGGCGCCGCCCGGCCTCGACCGCTCGGTGGTGCTTCTCGGGCACGCATACCCGACCTACCGGCTGGTCGTCATCGTCGTGGCCGCCGCGCTCGCCGTCCTGCTGTACCTGACAGTCGAGGCCAGCAGGGCTGGCGCTCTGGTCCGCGCTGTGGCGGCCGACGCCGGATACGTCGCCACGCTGGGCGTCGAACCACGGCGCGCGCAGCTGCTGGTCATGGCGGCCGGGGGAGCGCTCGCCACTGGGACCGGAGTGCTCGGCGCCCCAATCCTCGGCCCCGCCCCGGGCCTGGACTCCAGCGTGCTGACGCTCTCCCTGATCATCGTCGTGGCCGGCGGTCTCGGGTCGATGCGCGGCAGCCTGGCCGCAGCGCTACTGGTCGGCCAGATCCAGACGACCGCCGCGGTCGCCTGGCCCCTGGCCGCGCCGTTCCTGCTCTTGGTGCTCCTGGTCGTGGGCCTTGTCTGGCGCGCCCGCAGGACGACCGCCGGCATCAGGGTCACCTGATGCTCGAGAACACTGCCCAAATCCGCCCACCCGGCTGGCCGCAGATACTGCACCGCGCAGCACCACCCGTCGTGCTCACATGCGCTGTCGCAGCACCATGGATCCTCGACGCATACACAATCTCCCTGGCCGCCTACGCCCTGGTCCTCGGACTGCTCGCCGTCAGCGCACACCTACTGACCACGGTCGCCGGCCTGCCGACCCTCGGGCAGGGCGCGTACCTCACCGTCGGCGGCTACCTCGCCGGCAACCTGGCCCGGACCGTGACGGACAACGGCCCGCTGCAGCTCCTCGCCGCAGCAGCCGGGGGTGCACTGGCCGCAGCTGCGGTCGGCGTCCTTGCCGTGCAGACTCGCGGCACGGTCTTTCTCATGATCACACTCGCGGTAGGCATCCTCGTCCAGACCGTCGCCGGCAAGGCTGCCGCCGTCACTGGCGGGGACGCTGGCATGACCGTCGACGCGATCACGATGCTGCCCGGCACCGCCCCAGTCACCCGCATCGGCTACCTGTACCTCTACACCCTCGCCTGGGTTGTGCTTGTCGGCGCTGGCCTGGCAATACTGCTGCGGTCACGCTTCGGCCTCGCCCTCCGCGCGATCGCCGACAACGAGGACCGTGCCCGCGCCAACGGCTACCCGGCCACCACCTACCTCTGGGCTGCATACATCCTGGCCGGCGGCATCGCCGGCACCGCCGGAGCACTGCTGGTCGCTACCAGACATACCATCGGCCCCGTCGACGGCGGCTTCACCGTCTCCGCGCTGGCCCTGCTCGCCGCGCTGCTCACCAGCCGCAGCCAGACCGGCGCCATGCTCGGCGCCGCCCTCATCGTCGGGGTCCGCGACCACCTCAGCCCCGCCGTCTGGGCTGGCCACGCCACCGCCCTGCTCGGAGCCCTGTTCCTCCTGGCCACCTACGGCCGCCGCCTGTGCAGCCAACTCACCAGGAGACCACCGTGACCGCCATGGCCGTACACGTGCACGGGGTGACCCACCGGTACGGCGACACTACGGTCCTGGACAACGTCAACCTGCACATTCCGGCTGGCAGCCGGCACGCGATCATCGGCCCGAACGGGGCCGGCAAAACAACCCTGCTCGGCCTGATCACCGGCACAGCCCGGCCATCCTCCGGCCGGATCCTGTTCGATGAACGCGACGTCACCCGGCTGCCGCTGCACCGCCGCAGCCGTCTCGGGATGAGCCGCACCTGGCAACAGCCCGCCGTTGTCACCTCGCTCACCGCGATCGACAACGTTGCGCTCGCGATACCCGGCCGACGGCTCAACGACGCCCGCCGGAATGCCGTGCGCCTTCTGGAACTCGCCGGCCTGTCTGCCGAGCGTCACATCACTGCGGCCGACCTCTCGCACGGGCAGCGCCAGGTACTCGAGCTCGTGACCGCGGTCGCCGCACAACCGCGACTGCTCATACTCGACGAGCTCAGCACCGGCCTCGGCGAACAACCGACAGCCGAACTGCTCCGGCGACTCCTCGGCGATGTTAGCGACATAACGCTCGTCTTCACCGACCACAGCCCGAAGGTCGTCGCCGCACTCGCGGACACGATCACTGAACTACGCGCCGGCCGACAGCAGCGACTGTCGCCTAGCCATCCACGCGCTGAGGCAACGGCCAGCACGGTCGCGGCTACGAGACAAACCGAACCCGACGACCAGGCGAGCTCAGGCGCGGCACTCGAATTGGTCGACGTCAGCGTCGGCGACGACCGGCACCCGGCTGTGGCCGGCATCACTCTGCGTCTCGAGCCCGGCGAAGTGGTCGCCCTCACCGGCATCCCCGGCGCGGGCCGAACCACGCTGGTCAAGGTGATCGCCGGGCTCCTGCCAGCTGCAGCGGGTTCGCGGATTTTGCTCAATGCCAGCGACATCACGAACACCTCGGCGGCCCAGCGCGCCCAGCGCGGTGTCGGCACTGTGCTGCAAGCACCGACACCGCTACACGGGCTGACCGTCGCCGACCAGCTGTCCATTGCCCGCTCCACGCCGATGAGCCTTCCCCCGGAAGCGCTCGCCCTGGCACCTTGGCTGCCCGCACGCATGCGCCAGCCGGTCCACACCCTCTCCGGCGGGGAACGCCAGATCCTCGCCGTTGTCTGCGCACTCGCGAGACAACCAACCGTGCTCGTACTTGACGAAGCCGCCGAAGGCATGTCCCACCAGGCGACCGGTGAGCTGCTCGAAATCATCCGCTCGGTGGCCTCCCGCGGCGCGGCCGTGCTAATTACCGAAGCTCCGGATGGCCCCCTTGTGCAGGTTGCAGACCATGAGTGGGCACTGCAGGCAGCCGCGCCGACCATGGCAGGCCGATGAGAAGAGTGCATCCGCGCGCCCGCTGGCGCGACATGTTTAGCTCCGCGGCGCGTCGTCAGGTGGTGGATCGGCCGTCAACTCGTTGAGGTCGAACGTCGATCTCACGAGCTTGACAGCAATAGAGCCCGACGCCGTACGACCGAATCGGATCTCCCCGGCGGATCGCGGACGGTTCGTGGCCGCCGCAGCGCCGCTAGGCCGCGCGCGGCGTAGAGGGCGACCGCTGCGGCGTCACCGTCGGCCGGCTTGGCGGTGCGGTGCCGTCCTCCGACGCCTCGAAGTACGGGTTCGGTGCGAGCCCGAGGTCGGTGACCTGGACACCCAGTGCTTGAGCGAGGATGTGTCGTGTGTACAGATCCGGCTCGTGCTCGCCGATCTCCCAGCGGTAAACCTGCCACCGGTCGGTGCCCAAACCTCGATACCGTTCGGCAATCAGCCTCATGCGGCTGGCCAGGCCCGACTGTGACATCCCGCGCTTGAGGCGGTAATGGAAGATCCGCTCGCCCGGCGCCATCTGTGCCAGTTCCTCGGCGGTCGGCATCCGCTCCGGCACCCGACGCCTGCTCATGCCGTATCACCATCCAACGCTGAACCGTTCCAGAGACCCATCTCCGATACCCCCGCGTTGCTTCGCCATCATCTGCACCGCCAAGGCCGCGTGATGCGCGACAGGTCGACGACGTGCGTTCACTCGTGCTCGTCGGCGGTCCGCGCCGTGTTGGGCAGGCACGCGATGCGCGGTGTCGGCCTGCCGTAGACGCACCTCTGGCACCACGTGCAACTCGGCGGCACCTAGAGTGCAAGCATGCAGCGCTCCACTGCAGTGCGCCATGAAGTGGCTGGTACCTGAAGTGGGCGATACCGGCAGTCGCCGTGCCGAAAAGGCCCTCATGCTCCGCCGAGCCAAGCCGGTTCGCGGCGCTGAGATTGGCCACAGCCCGTTGCGCTCCGCCGATGCGAGGCATGCACAGCGCCCGCCGCGTAAGCGTCGACAACGCCGTGTGGGACGAAGGCCGGCCATGCGGGCGCGGTACAGATTTTGGAGCGATGGGATGGGTTAGGCCGCCTGGGCCGGGCCGCGGCCGGCGGCTGGTTCCACGGGGACGTCCGGATCAGCCGCCGCGGTTGACGCGGCCGGGGAGGGTGGCATGTCGGGGCCGAGTTCGGCGATGAACCGATCGATGTGGGCCTCGGTCACCCCGGGGACGCATACGATTCGGGCCCAGCCGTTGCTGACCCGCAGTGACCAGCGCCGCCGCAGCAACAGCGACGGCGGCCGGAGTACGACGGTCATCGAGCCGGGGTGCCGCCACGCCGGCCAGCCGAGCTCCTGTAGGCGGCGCAGCGTGTAGCGCGCGAGGGCGTCGCTACGGCGGGCGCGGCGGGCGAGCCCGTCGACGCCGAACTCGTGCAGGGCGAGCCACAGCAGGACGGCCGCGTGCCCGGACCCGATGTCAAGGGCTGCCGCCGCGCCGACACTGTCGTCGGTCGATCGGGCTGGATCGGTCCGGTGGATCGTCACCGCGCACGGCAATTGCACACCCAGGAACTGATCAGCGGCCACAACGATGCTGTCCGCGCCGGAGCTGAACCCGGCGGATGCCGGTACGTCGTCGCGGACGGCACGTGCGAGGCCCTCCAGCGGTGCGTCAAGGTGCAGATGCCGCTGTACCTGCGGCAGGTCGGTGGCGGCACGAACCCCAGCAACGTCATCCAGCGCTCCGGTCGCCGGTGTTCCCAGCGTCGCCACGACCACGGCCCGGTGGGACCGCCGGCGCCTGACCTCGGCAGCAAGCTCAGAGACGGAGACCGCTCCGCGCCGGTCCACAGGCACCACCACGCTGTCCAGGTCGAGCACCTCGGCTGCGGCAGCAAGGTGCGGATGCGCGGCGGCCGATCGATACAGCACGAGGTCCGGCGCGTCCCGGCGAAGCGGCATCAACGTGCGCAGCGTCGCCGTGAGCAGGCTTTCACAGACCGCGCCGCGCCAGCGGTGCGCCGGGGCGTGCAACAGGCTAGCGATCTGGGCGAGGGCGTGCTCGGTAAACCAGCGGGTGGAGACGGCTGTTGTGGTGTCGGGCTGCTCGGGGCGTAGGGCGTGATGTAGCAGGGGTGCGCTGCTGGCGGCGGCGTCGAAGTCAGTCGCGTACGGCTCGCCGAGCATGGTGGCCCGGCGGGTGTCACACGCCGCCAACAGCGCCGTGACCGGCGTCGGCATCGGGCGCCGGACGGTCACGCCACCGATTCCGCGTCGTCGAGGCGCCGCGCGAGCACGGCGCATAGCTCCAGCAGCTCCTCGTCGCCGTTGACGAGGCTGGCGCCCGCGGCGCGCATCGCCGCATTCAACGTCTGCACCATGGCGGCGCCGGCCGGCGTGCACGCGAGCACGACCGTGCGCCGATCCGCTGGCGGGCGGCGACGGCTGATGAAACCGCGCCGGATGAGCTTGGCCAGAATGTCGCTCAGCGTGGCCTTGGCCACGGCGACCTGCCGGCAGACCTCGGCCACCCGCACGTCTGGCCGCGTGCGGATCAGCTGGAGCACCGCATAGTCCGGCAGCGTGAGTCCGGTCCCCGCCAGCACGACTCGCTCAGCGTTCGTGCGAACCCGGCGCGCCAGCCGCCAGACCGCCACCGCCACCGGCGCCGTTCCCATCGTGTCGGTATGGGCCCGCGGGACCCAGGCGGCGCTCATCGGCGGCGGGCCTTGATAGCGTGCACGATCTGCTGCCACCACCTGCGCCGCCCGGCACGGCGGTGCTTGCCGCCGCGGCCTCGGGCGGGGAAATTTGGGCCCGGCAGCGTCCGCCAGCGGCTCCCGCACGACCCTGGACTGCTCGGTTCCGGACATCGCTTCTTCCCCCGAGCTCGATCGATACCTGACACTCGACCGCAGTCGAGAGTCCGGCGTTAACGGTGATCGGTTCGAGTTCGATCCTGCCTGGTCACAGCGGTGCCCAGGAACGTGCGGCGCGGTGTGAGGGAGTGCCATCGCGAACCCATCTTGACGCTAGGTCGCGCGGGTCGCGACGGATTCGTGAAGGACGCAAGGTCGGGGGACGTCGGCTGATCACGACGTCGTCGTGATCAGGTCCGCTGACCGCGCCGTGCGGCATCCGAGAATTGAAGTCGTGCAGACCGATGCGACGTCGTCGTGACAGGACGCGGCATCGGCGACAGTTCACGGACTTCCGGCCGACGACTGTGCCACCAACAGAGGGCCGTGTGCGGCTTGGGGCCGGCGGATGGCAGGCCGCCGGCAGTGGACAGGACCTGCCGTGCGGCGACCGCGACGTGGCGGCGGGAGGCGTCGCCGCAGGCAAAAGAGTGGCGGCCGAGCGCGGGGCGTGGATCTGCTTCCAGGACGAGGCAGGTCATACGCTTCGGCCGCCCAAAGCCCGCACGTGGGGGCGGCGCGGCCGGACACCGGTGATTGCGGTATCCGGTATGGGCTCCGGCCGCATCTCGGTGGCCGGGCTCGTCTGCGTCAAGCCCGGACAACGCACGAGCCTGCTGTACCGGATCAAGGTCCACTGTTCCCGCAAGGGTGAGCGACGCAGCTTCGCCGAGACTGGCTACGCCGCCCTGCTGGACGCCGCCCACCAGTACCTCAAGGCGCCGATCGTGGTCATCTGGAACAACCTCAACACGCACATCAGAGCCGCGATGCGGGAACTGGCCGCCAGCCGGGACTGGCTGCACGTGATCCAGTTGCCTGCCTACGCCCCGGACCTCAACCCGACCGAAGGCGTCTGGTCACACGTCAAACGCGGCCTCGGCAACCTCGCCGTGACCGGCGTGGACCAACTCGCCGCCGTGGTGAAGAACCGGCTCAAGCGCATCCAGTACCGCCCCGACCTCCGGACCAGCTTCCTCACCCACACCGGCCTGACCGTCGACCCCGAACCGCCGTAACGCTGACCATTCAACCTCTGTAGTGGCGAAGTTGCCGCAGTGTGGCCATCGTCCTCGACTGAAGATCAGTGCACCTGCCGATGGCGGCGAGGCTACTCGCGGCCGAGGCTAGATGACTGAGCGGATCAGGCAGACCGAGCTCCGGAGGCGGCGATGCAGTGCAGCCGGCTTGGAAACATGCCCCGGATGACCACAGATACGGAGATGGAGATCCCGCCGACCACAATTGATCTGTCCGGCCTCAACGTTTACGACCTGCTCGATGAGCACTGGTTTGCGGACCCCTGCCGTGCCGGGCTTGGGCAGATACCCGTGTCGCCTCGATCCTTGCCACTGCGTGGCCGGCTGAGGGAAGCTCGATCCACTCTGGACCGGAGGCAGGATGCGAATCGCCGGTACCGGCTATTGGCGAGCGGGATGCGAGGCGGACGCTTTGGGGCTTGTATCGCCGTTGTCTACAAGTGGCGCGGGTTTCAAGTACGAGTACCAGGCCGCCGCCATCCTGCTGTCTGACCTGCTCGGCCAGGGCAAATGCCTGGGGCTGCCGGGACCAGTTGCCCGGGTGGCGTTGCAACAGCGGTCGCGTGGCCACCTTCTGGACGACATCATCGTCTATGGCGACCTAACGGAACGGGCGCCGTGGGTCGAGTTCCAGGTGAAGCGGTCGCTGCGGCCCACGCCGGGGAACACCGAGTTCGTCAGTGTCATTGGTCAGGCATTGCAAGCATTGTCCGACTACGAAGTCGAGTTCGAGCGGGGCGATGCCCTCCTGGGAGTCATCGCCGCTGAACCGTGGAGCGGGCTGATGCAGCTGCGTGAGTTGGCGAGGTGTTGCAGCGGGCACAGCACATACTCGACGTTCGCCGAGGCGCTGCTGGTCGAAGGCGTACTGGACGTCGATGTGCGCCGGCGCTTCGACGACGTTCGGGACACGGTCACTGCTGCCGCTGCTGCCGGAGCTCCGTTGTTCGGCACGTCAGCCGAGTCGGCGCATCGGCTTCTGAGTGTGTTGCGGGTCTGGCCACTACCGGACGGCGAGTCGCCGGACCTGTCCGTTGCGCTTGATCGCCTGGCAGGTATCGCCGATGCCGCCGATGTGTCCGCGTTGACGGTCTTCGCGCATGTTGTTGGGTTGGCTGAAGGCTGGGGCCCATCAGCGGGTGTGGTGGATGCGGCGATGGTCCGCAGGCAGCTGCGCTGGCGAGGCCTGCGGTTCGAACGGGCACGCGACGAGCAACGGATCGTCGAGCATCTCGTCGCGGATGCCGTTGTCCGGGGTCCCCTGATGGCGTTGGACCTGGACGGTGTTCTCGAGAACGCCGAACGCCTCCTTACAGCCGGTGACAGAAGCTGTGTTCCGGAGTTTGCGCGGGTAGCCGAGCGACTCGAACAAGTTGGGCATCTACCGCATGCGGCGGGTGTGTGGCGCCGGGAAGCGACGGCGCGGGACGCGTTCGGCGATGTAGATGGTGGGGCGCGGCGCCGTGCTGAGCTGGCGTGGAAGCACCTCGACCTGGTCCAGCCTTGGGAGGCTGGGTTCGCGCTGCACGACGGCGTCGCCGGAGGCCACGGCGAGCGACTGTCGGCGCAGACGCGTCGCATCGTTG
>NZ_JBEXCY010000281.1:0-13206 GCF_040605515.1 Dactylosporangium sp. NPDC005572
GTTCACCCCGCGAGTTCGAAGGGCCGGCAGTGCGAACACGACACCGCAGGCAGCGACCCGGAGGCCGCGCTGGCGGCGGCGATCGCCGCGCCGCTGGCCCGCCACGGCGAGCGGTTCCCGCAGCTGCTGGCGGCGCTCGCCGAGACGGCCGCCGCGGGGGCGGGCGACCAGGCCTTCGAGTTCGGCCTGGCCCTGCTGCTCGACGGGCTCGCCGCGCGCATCCGGGAATGATCCGCACCCGGATCGGGTAGCACCGGGAATGCGCGGCCCCGCCGGGGCGTCATAGGGAGCCGGAGGAGGTTGCCGACATGTCCGCCGAGATCGTCACCTGTCCGAACTGCAAGCAGCGCAACCGCGTCCCGGCCGCCGCGCCGGGCAAGCCGGTGTGCGGGTCCTGCAAGGAGCCGCTGCCGTGGGTCGCCCACGCCGACGACCGGACGTTCGGCGACGTGGCCGAACGCGCCCCCGTCCCGGTCCTGGTGGACCTGTGGGCGACCTGGTGTGGGCCGTGCCGGATGGTGAGCCCGGCCCTGGAGCAGGTCGCCGCCGACCTGGCCGGCGTCGTGAAGCTGGTCAAGGTCGACGTCGACCAGGCCCCGGCCGTGGCCCGCCGCTTCGACGTGCGCGCCGTGCCGACGCTGATCCTGATGCGTGACGGCGCGACGATCGCCCGCCAGGCCGGCGCCGCCTCGGCACCGGCCCTGCGCCGCTGGGTGGAGCAGTCCTTGAGGCCTGTTTCATGACTGAGGCCGGGCTGCGGCGGGCCCAGTCATGAAACAGGCCTTAAAAGTTGCTCAGCACTGAGACGAAGACGTCCGTGATCGTGGCCGGGTTGCGGGCGTCGTAGGCCGCGCCGCGGGACGCCTTGGCGATCCGGTCGAGCGTCCCGAGGTCGGACTTGTCGCCGAACGCGATCGCGAACAGCCGTACCGACTGCTCCAGGTCCTTCGCGTCGACGTCGCGCAGCAGCGCGTTGAGGTCGTTGTCCTTCGGATACTCGTTCTTGCCGTCGGTGAGCACGACCACGGCGTTGATCCGGTCCGGCGCCGTGTTCGCGAGCACGTGCTGCTGGGCGAGGCGCACGACGTGGTACAGCGCCGTGCCGCCCTCCGCGTGCAGGCCCTTGATGCTGCTCCGGATGGTGTCGCCGCCCTGGCCGACGCGGGTGAACGGGACGACCTCGCGGTACACGGCGCCGGGGTTGTCCTGGGTCTCGGTCGAGAAGGCCCAGACGGCGAGCTCGTCGTCGGGGTGCAGCTGCCGCAGCGCCTCGACCGCCGCGTCCTTCGCGGCCTCCAGCTTGGACTTGCCGTTGCCGGCGGTGTCGTTCATCGATCCCGAGACGTCGATGACGAGCAGGACGCGCGCCTTCTTGCGCAGCTCGTCCCAGCGGTCGAGGATCTTCGCCAGTACCGTGGGAGACGGCGGATCGATCAGCGAGAGCTGCTGGTCCTTGGGCGCGCTGATGGTCGTGGCGAGGCTGTCGCCCGCCTTGCCCTGGTAGTCGCGGAACCCGTGCTCGGCGAAGCGGCGCTGCTGCGCCGGGTCCTGCAGGAACGCCTGGAAGTCGGCCGCCGCGGCCTTCTGGTCGTCGGTGACGTCGGCGAGCACGACCAGCGGGTGGTCGAACATCAGCGTGCCGTCCTTGGGGTACAGCGCGACGAGCGGCACCTGCGGCTTGCGCCCCTTGCCGATCTGCGCCGGGTCGCCGTTGGGGGCACCGGAGTTGTACAGGTACACCAGCTCTTCCTGCATGGCGATGGCGCTGACGTACTGCAGCGCCTTGCCCTGCGCGTCGGCCTCGGCGAGGTTGGCGAGGTACTTCACGGCGTCGTCGGAGTAGTGCAGCACCCCGGCCTCGACCCCACGCACGTAGTCGGTGACCTTCGGGCTGACCACCTCGTCGGCGGTGAGGTCGCTGGAGCGCCCGGTCGCGGCGTAGAACGTGGCGACGGTGGCGCCGAGCCCCGACGTCGAGCGGTGCGGGTTGTCCTTGCCGAGGCGGAACTTCCCCCACTCCGGGTGCCCGTACCGCCCCCAGCCCTGCGGGTCGGCGCTCAGCGCGAGGACGTCGGCCCAGCCGACCTGCTTGCCGGGCCACCCGAGCGCCTCCGCCATCGGCTTCGGCATGGCGAGCACGAGCGGGCTGGTGGCGATCGACGCCGGCTCCGCGTCGGTGAGGATGCGCTTGTCGGACGCGCCGGTCCGCTCCCGCAGCACGTCGAGCCACAGCGACGAGGAGGGCGCCCACACCTGCGGCGCGGCCCCGTCGGTCCACCCGTCGGCGAGGGCCTGCATCGCCGCGCCGGACGTCTTCTTGCGCACGTTGACGGCGGCACACTTCCCGTCGAAGGTGCGACCGGCGATGTTGTACTGCTTGCCGAGCTCGGCGAGCAGGTCACCCTTCTCGGTCGACGCCGACACCTCCAGCCGCACACAGTCCGACCGCCCCGCATTGCCCTCCGGCGCGTCCGACTTGTCCCCCGGCCGCAGCACGAAGTACACCCCGACGACCGCTACCAGCCCCACCACAACCGCCACGACCAGTGGCAACCGACGACTCGCCATGCCACGCACCCTATCGACCGCACGCAATACGCCACATAGCGATACGTCGGAGATTGTTGACACGTCGGAACTTTCCGACGCATGATGGGCGCGTGACGGAACAGGACGTGTTCGCGGCCCTGGCGAACCCGGTGCGCCGCCGGCTGCTGGAGGCGCTGCGGGACGGGCCGCTCGCGGTCAACGACCTGGCGGGCCGGTTCGCCCTCGGCCGGCCGGCGATCTCGGAACACCTCGCGGTGCTGCGGCACGCGCGGCTGGTCCGCGAGGAGCCGCGCGGCCGCCACCGGTTCTACCACCTGGAGCCCGCCCCGCTGGCCGGCGTCCAGTCCTGGCTGCATCCGTTCGAGCGGTACTGGCGGGACCGCCTCACCGCCCTGCGTGACGTCATCGACGCCGAGACATCCGAGGAGCATCCGTGACCATCGACACAACCGTGATCCAGTGCGACCAGTTCATCGCCCACCCGCCGGCGGTGGTGTGGCGGGCGCTGACCGACCCCTCGACGCACGCGAAGTGGTGGGCCGCCGGCGACGTGCGCCCGGTGGTCGGGCACCGCTTCACCCTCGACATGGGCGCGTGGGGCCACCAGCCGTGCGAGGTGCTGGCGGTCGAGCCGGAGCGGCTGCTGCGGTACTCCTTCGCCGAGGGCAGCCTGGACACCACTCTGACCTGGCGGCTCGAACCGGAGGGCACGGGCACTCGGCTGTTCCTGGAGCACGCGGGCTTCGACCCGAACTCCCCGCTGGGCCGCCAGGCCCTGGAGGGCATGGGCAACGGCTGGCCGGGCATCCTGGCCGCCATGGAGCGCGCCCTGTCCCGCTAGCCCCCTTCCCCGCGCCGATCTTGGAGTTGCGGCGCCCGTTTCCGCCGGAGATATCGGCTATATCCGAACCACAACTCCAAGATCGGCGCAACCAAACGGCGCAAGGGAGGGGCGCGGTCAGGGCGTGCGGGTCGGCGCCGGTGACGGGGCCACGTGGTGACGGCGGGTCGGCATCAGGGCCGTCGGGTGGGCCACGCTCCAGCCGGCGCCCGCGACCACGAACTCCTTGATGCGCGCCGCCGCCCGGCCCGTCACCACCGTCGACCTGGGGCGGTCGTCGGGCGTCACGAGCTGGATGATGCCGTCGCGGCGGCCCAGGCTGATGCACTGGGCGAAGTACCCGACCGGCGTCACCGGCACCTTCCGGCCGGTCAGGCGGGCCGCGATGGCGTCGGCCGCCTGCCACGCCGCCGGGATGCCCGACGCGCACGACATCCGCAGCGGCCGGCCGCCCACGCCCGGGGCCAGGGCGGCGTCCCCGACGGCGTACACGTCGGGGTGGGAGACCGAGCGCATCGTCTCGTCGACGACGATCCGCCCGTCGGCCGCGACCTCCAGGGCGGTCGCCGCGGCGATCGGGTGCGTGGCGAAGCCCGCCGTCCACACGGTCAGGTCGGCCGCGAGCCGCCCGCCGGTACCGGTGAGGACACCCGACGGGTCCACCCGGTCGACGGCGGTGTGCTCGTGGACGGTGACGCCGAGCCGGTCGAGGACGCGGCGCAGGTGGTGGCGGGCCTTGTCGCTGAGCCAGTCGCCGACGCCCTCCCGGGCCGCGATCGCGACGGCCAGGTCGGTGCGGGTCTCGGCGATCTCGGTGGCCGCCTCGATCGCGGTGAGGCCGCCCCCGACGACCAGCACGGCCGCCCCGGCGGGCAGCTCGCCCAGGCGGGCGCGGAGGCGGAGCGCGGCCGGCCGGCCGGCAAGGTGGTGGGCGTGCTCGGGGACCTCGGCGGCGGTGCTGCCCAGGGCGTACACGAGGGTGTCGTACCCCAGCTCCGCCCCGTCGGCCAGCTCGACCGTCCTGCGGGTGACGTCGACGGCGACGACCCGCGCCGTGCGGACCGTGACGTGCGTGCCCGCGACGACCCGCGCGAGCGGGCGGTGCCGCAGGTCCGGCCCGGTCGCGAGCTGGTGCATGCAGACCCGCTCGACGAAGTCCGGTTCGGCGTTGACCAGGGTGATCTCGGTGCCGGCGGGGTGCAGCCGGCGGGCCAGCCGGCCGGCGGCGTTGGCGCCGGCGTATCCGGCGCCGAGGACGACGATGCGGTGCTTCATGGTGTCGCTCCTGTCCGGTGTCGTGGTTCGCCTCCTGAACCGGACAGGGCCGCGTTTCCTGACAGAGCCCGGCTATGACCTGGCCCACAGCCGCGTGAGGCGCTCGAGCTTGGCCGGGTTCGCCTGCAGGTGCACGGCCGCGACGCCGTCGGCCGTCACCTCGAGCGACATGACCCCGGCGACCCGGCCGTCGACCACCGCCAGCAGCGCGGGGCCGCCGTTGACGACCGCGGCGTGCACGCCGACGTCGCCCAGCCGGGCGGTGGTGGAGGGCCGCAGGAGGCCGCGCAGGAAGCGGGCGATCGCCACGGCGCCGACCATCGGGGTCCGGCGGGCCGGGACCGCGCCGCCGCCGTCGGACACGCTCACCGCGCCGGCGGCGAGCAGCCGGACCAGCGGCTCGGTGTCGCCGCTGAGCGCCGCGGCCAGGAACTCCTCGGCGATCCGGCGCGCGGCGGCCGCGTCGACCTCGACCCGCGCGCGGCCGGCGGCGACGTGCTGCCGGGCCCGGCGGTACAGCTGCTGGCAGTTCGACTCGGACAGGTCGAGCATGCGGGCGATGTCGAGGTGGGTGTACCCGAAGGCTTCGCGCAGGACGTACACCACGCGCTCGTTCGGCGACAGCCGCTCCATGAGGGTCAGCACGGCGATCGAGACCGACTCGCGCTGCTCGGCGGTCTCGGCCGGGCCGAGCATCCGGTCGCCGGCCAGGACCGGCTCGGGCAGCCACTGCCCGACGTAGGTCTCCCGCCGGGCCCGCGCCGAGGTGAGCTGGTTGAGGCAGACGTTGGTGAGCGCCTTCGTGAGCCACGCCTGGGGCGTCTCGATGTGCTCGTGGTCGGCCGCCTGCCAGCGCAGGAACGTGTCCTGCACCGCGTCCTCGGCGTCGCCGGCCGAGCCGAGCAGCCGATACGCGATCGCCTCCAGGCGGCCGCGGGACCGCTCGAAGAGCTCGACCTCGTGCGTCCCGAGCGTCACGCCAGGCCCTCGAGGCGGGGGACGACACCGGCCGGGGACGGCATGGCGGCGATCTCGGCCGCGACCTCGCGCGCCGCCGTGCGCAGGTGGTCGCCGGCGAGCAGCTCCCGCAGCACCGCCGGCTCCACGGCGTCGGCGGCGAGCCCGGCCCCGCGGCCCGCGACCAGGCTCGCGTTGTGGCGGCGGTCGCCGGCGCCGTTGAGGACCAGTTGCGGCACGCCCGCCGCGAGCGCGGCGAGGACGGTGCCGGCGCCGCCGTGGTGGACGATCGCCGCGGCGTGCTCCAGCAGGGCCGGGATCGGGGCCCAGCCGGTGGTCCGGACGTTGGGGGGCAGCCGGTACTCGCGGGGCGGCCGGACCAGCAGGAAGTCCGCGTCGACCGCCGGGGCCGCGGCCACCACCTGGTCCATGAGCGTGTCGCGCACCGGGCCGCCGGCGATCGTGCTGCGGCTCACCACGACCCACGGGCGCTCGGGCGCGGCCAGGGAGGGGTCCAGCGCGACCTCGCCACCGTACGGCACCGGCCGCATCGGCCAGCCCGTCCGCTCCGGCAGCACCGACGGGGGCGCCGAGCTGACGACGGCGTCCGGCTGCGGTACACCCGGGAAGAGGGCATGCAGGGTGCGCGCGTCGAACAGGGTGTTCTCGTGCAGCACCGCCCGGGCGCCCGTCCGTCGCGCGGCCAGGGTGCCGGCCGGCGCGAGCGGCTCGTGGACGACGAGGTCGGGCCGCCAGCGCTCGGCGAGGGCCGTGACCGGGCCGGCGATGCGGTCGTGGACCGCACCGAAGAGCAGGCGGACGCCGCGCGTGCCGGCCCGCCCGGCGAGCTCGGCCCGGGCGATCAGCGGGTGGCGCAGCATGACCGGCAGCGCGACCCTGCCCATCGCGAAGCCGGGCGCGACGTCCTCGACCGGCAGGCCGGAGCCGGCGACCTTGACCGCGTCACCGCCGGTGGCGACGAGCACCTCGTGGCCCGCGTCCCGCAGCGCCCGCCCGAGCGGGACCAACGGGAACACGTGACCGAGCAGCGGCGCCGCCACCAGCAGGACACGCATCAGCGGAACGCCCGCAGCCGCAGCGAGTTGGCCACCACGAACACCGACGACAGCGCCATCGCACCTCCCGCGAGCATCGGGTTGAGCAGGCCGGCCGCCGCGACGGGGAGCCCGACGACGTTGTAGGCGAACGCCCAGAAGAGATTCCCCTTGATGGTACCGAGCGTGCGCCGCGACAGCCGGATCGCGTCCACGGCGGCGAGCAGGTCGCCCCGGACGAGCGTCAGGTCGGCCGCCTCGATCGCGGCGTCGGTGCCTGTGCCCATGGCCAGGCCGAGGTCGGCCTGCGCGAGGGCGGCGGCGTCGTTGACCCCGTCGCCGACCATGGCGACCGTCCGGCCCTCGGCCTGCAGCCGCTTGACCACGTCGACCTTGTCGGCCGGCAGGACACCCGCGATCACCTCGTCGATGCCCACCTCCGCGGCGACCGCCGTCGCCGTCGCCTCGTTGTCGCCGGTGAGCAGCACCGGCCGCAGCCCCAGCGCGCGCAGCTGCTCGACGGCCTCGCGGCTGGTCGGCCGCACCGCGTCGGTGACCGTGAGCGAGCCGCGGTGCACGCCGTCCCAGGCGACGTGGACGCCGTCGGTGTCGGGGGCGTCGATGCCCTGCTCGCGCAGCAGCCGGGCCCGCCCCGCGAGGACCGCGCGGCCCTCGACGGTGCCGCGGACGCCCAGCCCCTCCAGGTTGGCGAAGTCCCGCACCTCCGGCAGCGGCCCGCGCTCGGCGGCCGCCGCAGCGATCGCGCGGCCGATCGGGTGCTCCGAGGCGTGCTCGACCGCGCCCGCGATCCGCAGGAGCTCGCCGGCGTCCTGGCCGTCGTCCGGCCGGACCTCGCCGAGGGTCATCCGGCCCTCGGTGACCGTGCCGGTCTTGTCGAGCACGATCGTGTCGACGCGGCGGGTCGACTCGAGCACCTCGGGCCCGCGGATGAGCACGCCCAGCTGGGCGCCCCGGCCGGTGCCGACGAGCAGCGCCGTCGGGGTGGCCAGGCCGAGCGCGCACGGGCAGGCGATGATCAGCACGGCCACGGCCGCGGTGAACGCCGCCGCCGGGCCGCTGCCGGTGCCGAGCCAGTAGCCGAGGGTGCCGACGGACAGGGCGATGACGATCGGCACGAACACGCCCGAGATCCGGTCGGCGAGCCGCTGCACGGCCGCCTTGCCGGTCTGTGCCCGCTCGACCAGCTCCGCCATCCGGGCGAGCTGGGTGTCGCGGCCGACCCGGGTCGCCCGCACCAGCAGTCGCCCGCCCGCGTTGACGGTCGCGCCGGTGACGGCGCTGCCCGGGCTGACCTCCACTGGAACCGACTCCCCCGTGAGCATGCTCTGGTCGACGGCGGAGCTGCCGTCCTCGACCACTCCGTCGGTGGCGACCTTCTCACCGGGGCGTACCACGAACCGGTCACCGACCCGCAGCTGCCCGATCGGGACCCGGGTCTCGACGCCCTGCCGGATGACGGCGACGTCCTTGGCGCCGAGCTCCATGAGGGCCCGCAGGGCCGTGCCGGCCTGCCGCTTGGCGCGCTGCTCGAAGTGGCGGCCGGCCAGCAGGAACAGCGTCACGCCCGCGGCCGCCTCCAGGTAGATGTCGCCGGTGCCGTCGCCGCGTTCGATGGTGAACTCGAACGGGTGGGTCATGCCGGGCATGCCGGCGGTACCGAGGAACAGCGCATAGACGGACCAGGCGAACGCCGCGAGGGTGCCCAGTGACACCAGGGTGTCCATGGTGGCCGTGCCGTGTCGTGCGTTCTTCCAGGCGGCGAGGTGGAAGGGCCAGCCGCCGTAGGCGACGACCGGGGCGGCGAGGGTCAGGCTTGCCCACTGCCAGTAGTCGAACTGCCACGCCGGTACCATCGCCAGGACGATGACCGGGACCGTGAGCGCCGCGGTGATCCACAGCCTCGGGTCGCGCTGCTCGGTCTTCTCGGCCTTCTTGATCGTGTAGCCGGTGCGCTCGACCGTGGCCACCAGGTCCTGCTCGGTGACCTTGCCGTCGAAGGTGACGCTGGCCTTCTCGGTGGCATAGTTGACCGTCGCGGTGACGCCATCCATGCGGTTGAGTTTCTTCTCGATCCGCGTGGCGCAGCTCGCGCAGGTCATGCCGCCGATGTTCAGCTCGATCCGGTTCATCAGTGGTCCGTTCCCGCGGTGAACTCGGCGGTGTGCACCGTGCCGCCGTGCTTGAAGTCGAGGTACAACCGGTACCGGCCCGCGCTCGGCACCTCGGCCGCGAACGTCGTGCCCCGGACCGGGTGCACGTGGAGGTAGGCGAGGTCGCCGTCGCGCAGCGCGACGAGGTGGCCCTGCGCGCCGAGGTAGGGCTCCGGGTCGATCCGCTGCCCGTTCCTGCTGATCGTGAAGCCGAGCTCCGTGGCGCTACCGGGGTGCAGCTCCCCCTGCAGCTCCACCGTGTAGCCGTCGACGGTCACGGTGTGTGTCGCCGCCGGCAGGTTCTGCGGCTGGTAGTCGCCGGGTGCGGCGACGTCCGCGCCGAGGGTCAGGCCCTTGTCGCGGGCTGCCGGGCGGAAGTCGGCGAAGATGCGGTACTGGCCGGGCTGTGCCGCCTGGAGCGGGACGGACCAGGTGCCGTCCGCGGCCCGGACCGGGTGGACGTGCTGGTAGCCGGCGAGATCCCTCCTGACGGCGATGAGGTGCAGCTCCTTCTCGTGCTCCACCGTGTACCGCGTGAGCGGCGCGCCGTCGGGGCCGTCGATGCGGAAGCGGAACTCCTGGGTGGTGCCGGCGGTCAGGGTGGTGGTCAGCGGGACGAGGGTGTAGCCGTCCTGGCTGATCTGCAGTCCGCCGGGGGTTGTCTGGCCGCCTTCTTCGTGGCTCTGGCCGCTTTCTCCGTGGGCCTGGCCGCTTTCGTCGTGGCTCTGGCCCGGTGGGTCCTGGTCGTCGGCCTGGTGGCCCGGTGGATTATTGGTCTGGCCGTGGGCCGGCTGGGTCGCCGGCGCCGCCACGGGGCCGGCCAGGTGGCCGGCGCCCAGCGAGGCGGCGAAGACGGCCGCGAGCCCGGCGGCGAACGCGCCGAGCTTCAGCGGCGTACGCATGACTCAGCCCACCACCGCGTAGCCGGCCTCGTCGACGGCGTCCCGCACGGCCGCAGCGTCGAGCGCCTGCTCACTGGTCACGGTGACGGCCCCCGAGCCGAGGTCGATCCGCACGTCCCGCACCCCGTCGAGCTTCAGCAGCTCGCCGCTCACCGCGCCCACGCAGTGCTCGCAGGTCATTCCGGTCACCGTGTACGTCGTCTCCATCAACCCGTTCCTTCCGTGCCGTGCCATTACCCTACCCCCTGGGGGTACCAACGGCTTCAAGGATTACCCCCAGGGGGTATCCGCGTCAAGGTTCCTGTGGTCTTCGTCGTACCTGGGTCACGGATTTTTGTCGTACCCGGCGTCTACGGTGCGGGGCATGGATGTCGATGTGGATGCGGGTGCGCTGGCCGACGCGGCCACCCTCGCCAACCGCCTGCTCACCGCCCGTTCCCCGCAGCCCGTCCACGGCGCCGTCCGCCTGCACGCCACCGCCACGGCGCTCGAACTGTCCGCGACCGACGGCACACTCACCGTGCGCCTGACCGTCCCCGCGCTGGCCCGTGCGGTGGGCGAGGCCGTCGTGCCGCGGCGCGCCCTGGCCGAGACGGTGGCCGGGCTGTCCGCCCCCGCCGCCCGCCTGGTGATCGAGGGCCGTCGCCTGGCCGTCCGCGTGCCGGCCGCCCGCTTCGCGCTCCCCGTCCTCGCGGACCCCTGGCCCCCGCTGCCCGCCCTGCCCCCGCCGGCCGGCACGCTCCCGGCCGCCGACCTGCGCTCGACCGTGGCCGCGGTCGCCGGCGCCGCCTCCCGCGACGACGCCCTCCCCCTCTTCACGGGCGTCCGCCTGCGCACGACGGCGTCGACCCTGTCCCTGCTCGCCACGGACCGCTACCGCCTGGCCGCCGCCACGCTCCCCTGGCCCTCGGCCACCCCTCTCGAGACGCTGGTCCCGGCCAACCTCCTGACCCGGGCCGCGTCGGCCCCGTCCCGCGCCGACGAGGTGACCCTGCACGCGTCGCCGGACCTGTTCGCCGTCTCGTGGCCGACGGGCAGCCTCCTGACCCCGACGCTGGGCACGTCGTATCCGGACGCCCAGTTCGACCGCCTCCTGACGGTGACCCCCGAGTGCGCGGTGGAGCTGGAGGCGGAGGCGCTGGCCGCGGCGGTGGACCGCGCGTCCCGCTACGCCGGCCCGCACGGCCGCATGACCCTCCAGGTCATCGAGGGCGCGGTCCTGGTCCAGGCGCAGGACCCCCTCCACGGCGAGTCGGAGGAGACCCTGAAGGCGACGGTCCACTACGGCCAGGCCACCCGCCACTACCAGTCCCGCCTCCTGTCGGACGCCGCACGAGCGTTCCGGGACGCGCCGGTCGCGCTACGCATCCAGGAGCTGAACCGCGCCACGGAACTGACGTCCCCGACGACGCCGCTCCGCTACCTGATCGTCCCCATGCGCCCGACCGACCCCACCTGACCGCCGCTACCGGCCTGACCGCCGCTACCGGGCCGCTACCGGGCCGCTACCGGGCCGCTACCGGCAAGACCCACCACGGCACGACCCACCACACTCCAGGCCCACCGCCGACAACGCCCGCACGCCCGCCCTGCACACCCGCGCACCAACCCTGGCCCACGTCCCGTGCCCGCTGGGTGCTGCGGGCCGGTGCGCGCCGCGACGCGACGCCGCACCCAACCACCGACCTTGACCACCGACCTTGACCACCAACCTTGACCACACCGCGGCGTCCAACTCGGCGTCCACCTCGGGGGTCCGGCGCCGCCTCGCGGCCTTGTCGAGACGCGCGGCGGCCTACGCAGCGGCTGGCGGCGGCGGTGCCCGCGCCTATCCGAGTTCGGGGACTATCAGCACCTTCCCGCGCACCTCGCCTGCCTCGGCCGCGCGGTGGACCGCAGCGACGTCGGCGAAGTCCACCACGTCCGAGATGTCCAGGCGCACCACGCCCGCGTCGACCAGGGCCACCAGCGAGGCCAGCTGGCCGGGGTCGTTGCGCATCACGAAGTGGGCCGGGCCCGGCGTTGTTGCCGACACCAGTCTGCCGTCCGGGCGCAGCACGCCCGTCGGCACCGGGGCCGGGGCCAGGTGCAGCAGGACATCGACCGGACTCGACAACAGGGCATCGAGAGGAGCCGACGTGTAGTCCAGCACCTCCGCGGCGCCCAGCGAGCGGACCTTCGCGGCGCTGCGGCCCGACGCCGTCGCCACCACCTGTGCGCCCGCGTGGCGGGCCAACTGGATCGCGAAGCCGCCGATGCCGCCGCCCGCGCCGTTCACCAGGACCCGCTCGCCCGGGCGTACCCGGGCGTGGTCGAAGACCGCCTGCCACGCCGTCAGGCCCGCCACCGGCAGGGCGGCCGCCTGCTCCAGCGGCACCGTCGTGGGGGCCGCGACCAGGACGGAACGGTCCGCGGCCGCGTACTGTGCCGCCGCGCCGCCTTCGACGTGGCCGACCAGCCGCTCGCCGGTTCCCTCGACCGTGCCGGCCAGGTCCCAGCCCAGGGTGTGCGGCAGCGGCAGGTCGAACATGCCCCGCAGCAGGCCCGTCCGCAGGCCGACCTCGGACGGGTTGAACGACGTCGCGGCGGTCCGGATCAGGACCTCATGCCGCCGCGGTACCGGCACCGGGATCTCGTCGACGTGGATGACGGACGGGTCGCCGTAGGCGTGGATTCGCACAGCTCTCACAGCCACGAACCTAGGCGGGCCGAGCGAGACGATCCATGCGGCAGAGTACCGTGTTCATACGTGGACGTGCTCAGCGACGTCATCACGGTCCTGCGCACCGGGCGGCCCGTGTCGGTCCGGCTGGCCTGGCGCGGGCGGTGGGGGCAGCGGTTCGCGTCGGTGCCCGGCGCGGCGGGCGTGCAGGTCATCCTCCGCGGGCAGTGCTGGCTGCTGCCGGACGACGCCGGCCCCGTGCCACCCGCGTCCGGCGGGGTCCCGGTCACGCCCGGGCCCGTGCTGCTCACGCCGGGGCGCGTGCCACCCGCGCCCGGGCCCGTGCTGCTCGCGCCCGGGGACGTGCTCTTCGCGCCCCACGGTCGCGGGTACGCCCTCGCGGCCGATCCGGGAGCGCCGGTCCAGCCGTGCGACCCGGGGCTGCCGCTGCCGTCCACCGTGGACAGTCCGGACGGGGTCGTCCTCTGTGGAGCGTACGAGCTCGATCCCCGGCAGACCCATCCGCTGCTGCGCAGCCTGCCCGAGCTCATCCACCTGCCGGCCGAGCTGACCCGCAGCCCGGAGCTGCGGGCCACCGGTCGGGCTGCTCGCCGGCGAGCTGGAGCGGCCGCCGCGGCCCGGCGGGGAGGCGCTGGTGCCGGCGCTGCTCGACCTGCTCCTGCTGTACATCATGCGCACCCGGATCGACGAGGACACCGGGCCGGGGTGGGCGGCGGCGCTGCGCGACCCGGCCGTCGGCGCGGCCCTGCAGGCGATGCACGCCGACCCGGCC
>NZ_JBEXCY010000282.1:0-13162 GCF_040605515.1 Dactylosporangium sp. NPDC005572
GGCGGCCGGTTTGATCTCGCGGTCATCGATGCGGGGTTGGCGCGGGTGCCGGCGCTCGCGGGCGCCGACCCCGTCGCGGCGGCCCGGGCCGGCGTCCGCGTCGCCGCCGCCGCGATCCGCACCGAGGGTCCGATGACCGTGGTGCCCGACCCCGCGCTGCTCGCCGGGTGAGCCGCCTGCTCGTCGTCGGCCTGGCGACATCGCTGGACCGGTACGCGTGGCTGCCGCAGATGCGGCTGGGCGCGATCAACCGGCCCCGCGAGGTCGTGGTCCGGGCCGGCGGCAAGGGCCTCAACGCGGCCCGCGCGGCGGCAGGGCTCGGCGTGCAGGTCCGCTCGGTGTCCCTGGTCGGCGGGGAGACCGGCCGCATTGTCCGGACGCTCGCCGACGAACTGGACGTACGGTTCGTCGACAGCGGCGTCGAGACCCGGCAGTGCCTGTGCCTGCTCGACGACGCCGGCGTGCTGACCGAGGTGTACGAGCCCAACCGGCCTGTACCACCAGCCGTCTGGCCCGTCCTCCGCGACGTGCTGGCCGACGAGATCACCGCGCTCAAGCCGGGCGACCTGCTTGCGGTGTCCGGGCGGGTCCCCCACGGGCTGCCGGCCGACACGCTGGCCCAGATCGTCGACCTCGCCGCGACTCGGGAGGTGCCCGTCGTCGTCGACTCCGACGGTCCCGCGCTGATCGAGGCGGCGCGGCGCGGGCCAGCGCTGGTCAAGGTAAACGCGCACGAGGCGGCGGCCGCAACGCACGGCGCGACCGATCCGCTGTCCGCGCTACGGACGATGGGCGCTCGTGCCGTCGTCGTGACTCACGGCGCCTCCGGGGCACAGTACATCGGCGACGACGGCACCCAGCTCGCCGTGACGCATGAGCCGATCGCCAGCGCGCTGCCGGTCGGCAGCGGCGACGCGTTCCTCGCCGGCTTCGCCGCGCACCGGCTGAGTGGGGCCGCCGTCGACGTAACGGAGTCGCTGCGCATCGCCGCAGCAGCCGCGCGCGCCAACGCCCGGCGCCTGCCGGCGGGCGACATCACCTGGAAGGCTATCAACGCCGAACTACACCAGGTGCACGTCGAGTCCAGGCCAACCAGTACTCGCGTTTGAATGCATGGCCGACGGCGAGCCAGGCGGAGCAGCCCAGCCCGGCACCTGGGCTGGGCCGCTGTCGTCGGCCACCGACCACTCGCCGTGAGAGCCGAGCACGGTCTGCAGCGCTATGGAGCCTGTTTCGGAACGTCGGTGTGGGGTTGTGGTAGGTGGCTGGCGGCGTGGCGGCCGGAGATAGGCGCGGGCTCTTGATAGGGACAGGGTTCCTACACCAACTGCCCTCAAGAGCCCACGATGTCGTTGAACCCTGCCCTGGGCCGGGACGGTAACCCTGTACCGTGCCAATACTCATCGCACGTGGCGTGAGCTGCTGTTTCGTGGCGGGGTGCAGGATGGCTGGGTGTTGGTTCGCCTGTTGTACCTGAGTGCGGTGCGGGTGTTCGGTTGGCTGCCGCAGGCCACACGCAGCGACCCCGCCATGGCCGCGGAGTTGCTGGTGCTGCGTCACGAGGTGGCGGTGCTACGGCGTCAGGTCGGTCGACCGCGCCTGTCGTGGCCGGAACGGGCGGTGTTGTCCGCGCTGGTCCGGGCGCTGCCGCGGGAACAGTGGAAACATCGGATCGTCACCCCAGCCACCCTGCTGGCCTGGCACCGCCGACTGGTCCGCCGACACTGGACCTACCCGAACCAGCCAGGACGACCACCGATCAGCGACGACGTCCGTGCCCTCGTCCTACGCCTGGCCCGGGAGAACGCCGGCTGGGGACACCGGCGCATCCAAGGCGAACTCGTCGGGCTCGGCCACCGGGTCGGCGCCGGCACCATCCGCCGCATCCTCGCCCGATCCAGGGCCGGCCCCGCCCCACGTGAAATCGACACCAGTTGGCGAACATTCCTCCGCGCGCAGGCATCCGGGCTGCTGGCGACCGACTTCTTCCACATCGACACCATCGCGCTGCGCCGCCTGTACGTGCTGTTCGTCATGGAGATCACGACCCGGCGAGTGCACATCCTCGGCGTCACCGCACACCCGACCGCTGCCTGGACCACCCAGCAAGCCCGCAATCTCGTGATGGACCTCGGCGAGCATACGACACGGTTTCGGTTTCTGATGGGTGACCGCGACACCAAGTTCACCGCGTCGTTCGACGCCGTGTTCGCCGCCGAAGGCATCGAGGTCGTGAAGACTCCGCCACGCACACCTCGGGCGAACGCGTTCGCGGAACGCTTCGTGCGCTCCGTCCGGGCCGAGTGCACCGACCGGGTATTGATCTACAACGAACAGCACGCCCGCACCGTGCTCCACGACTATGAGGACCACTTCGACCGGCACCGGCCGCACCAGAGCCTGGATCAGCATCGGCCCGACCACAACCCCGGCGTGGTCATCGCGATCGACAAGCCGATCCACCGGCGACGGGTTCTCGGCGGCACCATCAACGAATACCGCCGAGCCGCTTGATCCACTCGCAAATCCCCAGCCCACACGGGCGAACACAGTTTTGGCACGGTACAGGGTTGCCGGAGGGCGCGCGTTGTCGTCCTTGGCGTCCTCTCCGTGCCTCTCGGCCGCTTGGAGCAGCTCGTGCCAGGCGACGAGCTGGAGGCGTTCCCTCGCTCGTCTCTTCTCGGCAAGGCAGTCCCTGTGGTCCTTCTCGGACTTCTGAGTGTCCCTCCACCGCAATTGCGCGATCTGGAGATCCTTGGCGTGGCTCGCGGCGCGCCCGCTGGCCGCGGTCCACTCCTGTTCGCGCTCGTTCTCTTTCGCAGTCGCGTCCGGGAGCTTGGCGTCGATCGCTGCGATCCGCTCACCGAGCTGCTCGTCTTCCCGACTCATCTGTCGTCAGCGCTCGGGTCGACCCGCATAGGCCGGGACGGCGCGGCGCCGCGGCGTCGCGCACGGCTCCGGTCTCGGCGTACATCGTTGGGTGGTCCAGCAGACCGTGGCACTGCTGCACTGGTTCCGTCGGCTGCGGGTGCGGTGGGAAGTCCGCGACGACATGCAGGAAGCGTTCATGAGCCTGGCCTGCTCGATCATTTGCTACCGACGACTCGCAGCATAATCATTGTGTTAGGAGTTCTTAGTCTTGGCGAGGTAATCGGTGACGTCTCGGCTCATCTCGTCGCTCATCTCGGTGCTCCTGTTCAGGCGGTGGTGACGCGGTAGGTCGACACAACCACCCCGGACTCGAAGGTGGTGGTCTCGAAGTGCTGGAGGCCGGTTCGGCTCTCGGCGCGGAACAGCGGCTCGCCACTGCCCTTGAGGACCGGGTAGGTCCAGATCTTGTACTCGTCGAGGAGGCCGGCCGCCGCGAGTGCATCGGTCAACCGGCCGTTGCCCCAGATCAGGATGTCGGTGCCATCGTTCTCCTTGAGTGCCTTGACAGCGGTCAGCAGCTCGGCGCCGGCGATGACGGTCGTCGGGTTCCAGGCTCTGGTGTCGACCGGCTGGGAAGCGACGACGTACTTGTGCATGGCGTTGACGTGGTCGGCGTACGGGTTGCCACCCATGTTGGGCCACGCCTGCGCCATGCCCTCGTAGGTGATGCGCCCCAGGATCAGCGCGTCGGCGCCGAGCGTCAGGTCCAGGGCGTACCGCATGGCCGCCGGGTCGTTGTATGCCAGCGACCACTCGTGGGGGTTGTCGATGAAGCCGTCGACAGTGGTGTAGGTCGAAGCGATGATGCGTCGCATCGGGTCTCCCCTGGTGGTGGGCCGGCTTTTCCGGCCCGCACCCGTCCTTCGCGCGACAGCGCGCCGTTTCGACATCAGAGCCCAAGAATTCGCGGCGCGCAGGGTCCGGTCCCAGTCGCGCCGGTAGCCGGGCAAGGCCGTCGGTGAGCTTTTCGATCTTGAGCAGGGAATTCCGTCGCCCGTCGAGTCAAGGGGTCCAGCAGTGGCGTGCTCGACTCAGGCAAACGGCTCAGACACGAAAAGAGGGCTCCCGCAAGTCTCTGACCTGCGGAAACCCTCAGCTGGTCGGGGCGGCGGGATTTGAACCCACGACCCCTTGGCCCCCAGGGGGTCGCTGAAGGCCCCAGCGACGTGCTCAAGCACGTTCTACCAGGTCACCAAAAGCATAAACCGGCCGAGTAAAGGGGTTTACAGATCAGCGTCCGGACAACGAGGTCGTTGAGCATGCACCGAGCCGAATCGGTACCTGCCGCACGCGGGCATCGGTCGGGGAGCGAACGGGGAACCGCCCGTGAGCCACTCCCAGCTGATGCGGCCGCACGATCGTCGAGTCCACCGAAACCCGACCCAAGATCCTTTGAGGACAAATGCCCCGGGGCTTCAACCGGTGGTGGGCGGACTCCGGGCATCCGGTGAGGATCCGTGGTGTCCAGAAGAGCTCTTACGCATGTTCGCGGTAGAGCGGGATGTCGACCGGCGGTTGCGGTATGAACCCTCCTTCCGCTTCGGCGTTGGCCATCAGGTATTCGCGGGATGACTCGAGACCGCCGATGGCGGCCGCTGTGTCGGCGTGGACCAGGGCGCCGTCGCGCTTGACCACTTGGCCGTCGACGAGCACGGTGTGCACGTTGCCGGCGTTCATGTGGGCGACGACCGCGCCGATTGGGTCAAGGCGGTTCCAGCCGGCCATGCTGATCGACCGCGCGTCGAGCAGGACAACGTCGGCGCGCTTGCCGGGTGTCAATGACCCCGTCACCGATTCGAGCCCGGCGCAGCGGGCGCCGTTGATGGTGGCCCAGGTGAGCGCTTCGCGCGTGGTCCAGGTGATCTGCTGCGGTGCGAGCCAGTTGTTGTAGCCGGGCTCGTCTGTGCGCCATCTCACCGCTTGCAGCACCAGTCGCGCCTCGGTAATGAGGTCGCCACCGGCGCCGGAGACGCAGTCGATGGCGATCCCGGGGCCAGCGGTGTATTCAGTCGCCTCGCGGATCGCCGGAAAGCCCATGCCCATCTGCATCTCGGTCTCCGGGCAGACGGACACGCTCACCCCGTACTCGCGTAGCAGTTCCCATTCGTGCCTGGTGTTGAATGTGCAGTGCACCAGGAGCAGGTCGGGGCCGAGCAGCCCGCGGGCGTGAAGCAGTTCGACATCGTGGAAGAGCTGTCGCACGCATACCTGGTTGGCGTGGAACACCAGCCGGGCGCTGAGTTCGCGGGCGGTGGCGAACTCTTCGGCCACTTCCTCGGGCGGTGCGATGAGCAGTTCCTGCGGGCAGATGCCAAAGGTCAGCCGCTGGTCGGTGCTGCTGAAGTATTCCGAGCGCAGAGCGCGGGCCGTCGCGAGGCGCTGCTTGAACGCGCTGGCCTCCTGCCCCTGCCCACTCGCGCTGCCGGCGAAGGTGTTTTCGTTGATCGGTGAGAGGCCGTGTCCGTAGAGTGCACGGACGCCGGAGTCGCGGAGGCCGCGAATCGCCTCATGTGCGTGGTCGGGGGTGACGATGTTGTGGCAGTAGTCGACGATGGTGGTGACGCCCATGTTGAGGGCGTCGAGGGCGCCGGCGTAGTTTCCCCAGTACATGTCCTCGGGGCGGTAGCGCGGAGCCATCTGCAGCCGCACTCCGCGGATGTAGTCGGGGATGACGCCGTCGGCGAGCAGGCCGCGCAGGGCGGTCTGCCAGGTGTGCCGGTGAGTGTCGATGAGACCGGGAATGGCGATCATGCCGGTCGCGTCGATGATCTCCGCGTCGGTGTCGATCTGCGGCTCGACGGCCTCGATGCGGCCATCTTGGATGAGGATGTCGCCTGTGGGAAGTTCGCCGATGACGGGATCCATCGTGGCGATTGTCGCGTGCTTGATGACGGTCTTCATGACGCGTTCACTCCTGAGACGTCGTGGCCAGGGTGGGGGTCAGCAGTGTGAGGTTGTCGGGCCCGGCCACCAACTCGCCGGCTTCGATCCGGCGGGCGACTTCGACGGTTACCTCGTTGGCCGGTGCCGTGCCGCCACGCGCGCGTTGCAGGTCGACGACGAGTCCGTTGATCTCGTGGACCTCGCTGCGCCGGCCTTTCATCCAGTCCTGCAGCACAGTGGTGCGGGTGTGTGGCAGGGCGAAGTCGTGCATCACCGAGTCGAGGAGGCTCTCGACAAACGAGGCGGGGTCGGCCAGGTCGAGCCCGGTGAGGCCGAAGATGGGCACGAGGCGGTTGCCGACCGCCACGGCGGTCTCGGCGGCCTCGAGCCCGGCACGCAGCATGAAGTCGCGCATGCCCGGGGTGGCCACGGCGGCGTGCATGGTGAGACCAAGGATCGCCGATGGCACGAGTTCGCCGGCGTTGACGACGAGCTTCATCCATTTTGCCGAGCGAATGTCGTCGACGACCTCCACCGTACCGGCGGCGCCGAGGATCGCGGCGATCTCCGGGGCTCGCGCAGTGGCGGTCGCGGTCAGGCCGCCGAGGGCGAACCAGGATCGGCCCGGCGGGGTATGCCGCTCGACCACGCCGGGCGTGAACATCGCGGAGGTGACCTCGATGACCGCGCCCAGCGTCCGCTCGACACCGACGACGTCGGCGATCGTGTCGACGGTCATCCCGTTCTGCAGCCCCACCACCAGGCCGTGCTCGGCCACCAGCGGCTTGATCAGTTCGCAGGCCCAGCGTGTGTCATAGGCCTTCATGAGCACGAAGACCACGTCGAAGTGGTGCCGCATAGTGGCTACCTCGCACAGGTGGTGTGCCCGCACCACGGTCTCGACAGTCTCGTCGGGCATCTCCACCCGTAGGCCTGCAGCACGCATCGCCTCGACGTGGTCAGGCCATTGCTCGATGAAGGTTACGTCGTGTCCGGCGCGGGTCAGGTCGGCGCCGATGGATGCGCCGTTGGCGCCGGTGCCCAGCACAGCAATCCGCAGGTCAGCCATGTCCGCTCCTTGGTCGAGTACCGAATCGTATAGTGAAGCTATACATCTTGGCCACCCTGGGCAATACCCGAAGGACTATGGTGCGGACGTGGAGATCGGTTCCCGGCTGAAGGCCGAACGACAGCGACAGGGCATCAGCCTGCGCAAGTTAGCCGAGCAGATCGGCGTTACGGCCGGGCTCATCTCGCACATCGAGAACGGCCGCAGCCAGCCCTCGGTGAGCACGCTCTACGCCCTCGCCAACAACCTTGGCCTCTCCCTCGACGAGGTGCTCGGCCTCAACCCGCAGGCACGGCCACGCCGGTCGGCCGAGCGCCGACAGGTGGTACATCGGGCCGCGAGGCATCCGAGGCTGCACATCGCGAGCGGCGTCACCTGGGACCTGGTGGTAGCCTCGATCGCCGGCGCGGTCGACGCGGTGCGTGTCACGTATCAGCCCGGCGCTTCGAGCTCGCCGGACGGCAGCCCAATGCGTCACGACGGCCAGGAGAACGCGTACCTGGTCAGTGGCAGCCTTGTTCTGGTGCTCGGCGGCCGGCGGCACGTGGTGCGCGCAGGTGACTCGCTGAGCTTCGACTCGACGCGCCCGCACCTCTACGTTAACGAGACTGACGAGCCGGCCTGGGGACTCTGGCTCAACGTGGATAGGGGCCGGGAACCGACCTCTCGGTGACTCCGGGTGACTCCTGGTGGCGCGAGCGCAATTGCCGCACGGCAGCGGCGCTCGGCCCGTTGATCCTGATCACAGGGCACACCTGGGCGACGACGCCCACCCGCTGGGCGGTGAGATCGATCTGCTACTGGCCCTCGCGCAGCCTGGACCGGAGCATCGTGGACTGATGCGCAAGCGGGCGATGGCACTGCACTGCACCCGCCAACGCGGGTCGCTGCTGTTCGTCGGTGATTGAAGGCGCCGATTGGACCGGACCGTCCGGCCGAAGTTTCCCGCGCAGCGCGACGCGCACTAGATGCTCAGCCAGCAGGTCGCGGCTATGAGCACACATCTGAGAGTGCGTCGTCTGCTCAGCCGCGGAGCCGATCCCATGCACCGGTGAGCCGATCCCATTCGTCACCAGTGGCGAGGCCGATGACCTCCCAGTCATCGAATTCGGTGATCCAACTCGTCGGCTCGTTGATGATCGCGCCTATCTCGTCGGCGGTGAGCCTGACGCTGCCTGTGGTCGGATAGCCCCGGAAGAGATCGACCCAGCCGCGGACAGATGTCGGCCAGGACCTGGGCGAAGTGCGGGATCATCGCCCGCTTCGCGTCGACGTCGAGATCGGACGGCGTTTCCGTGGTGCCGGTCTCGGCCCATCGCTGGCGGGCGCGGAACTCATCCATGATGTGCGCCATCGCGGCCTCGTCGTACGCCGTGACGATCACCGCGTACTGCTCCTCGGTCAGCGCCGGCCAAGATCCCATGCGATCCAGCATGGACTACACGCACAATGCCTCTTGCCCCGGTCACGTCCCGCGTGCAAGGTCAGCATGCGTCGACCTTGCCGACGCCGAGGCGCACGCCGACTTCGCGGCCATGAGCGGACGAGTGCTGTCACCTGCCCATCAGATGTGGCCGTTGCGGCTCCAGATCATGACTCCGGTGGAGCGTGGTTGTCTGCCGGTCCACCCGTAGAACAGACGGATTGCGAGATGGTCGGAGCGCCACCATCGATTACACGGCCCCGACGCCTCCGGCACGATGGGTAATGTGTCGAGGAGCTTGCGCAGGTGCGTGTTGGTCATGTCGTTGGGAACCCAAGCTTCCAGCGAACTGGGCGGCACAGGCTCCCAGTCGTGCAGCTCATCCATGAGCGCATGCCCCTCGATCAGATGATTGATCAAGGGGGACGCCTCGAGGAACGGACCACCCGCGCTCACCCCGAATCGGCCGTCGGTGTGCACGAGGTAGGACACAGGTGACGACACGTGCTCGCCGTCCCATGCGAAGGACCATCCCATGTGCTCCGCCCGCACCACGTCGAGGAGGTCGAATTGCCAGCAGCGGAGCGTATCGTGGCGCTCATCGCCTATACGGACACTACGACGCACGTCGTAGTGCAACCCGCCGAAGCGGGCGGCGAACCCTTCCCGTCTGACGATCAGCTCGACGGGCGCCGCGATCAGCCGTCCCGACCGGTCCGGCACTTGCAGGTAGTCGGTCGGCAGTCGCGTCTGATCTGGCCGCCGGATTCCAGCGCGGCGAACGAATGACTGCGCCCTTGGCGACAGGCCATCGAGGTCGTCGAGCACGTGCACATGAACTTCCCAGCTGACCGGTGCTCCGCTCCCGTGATCCTATGACACGCGCTTCGATGACTGCCTGTAGACATCTGAACATCCGCTCATCGGCTTCCGGACGCCGGCTCCATCGACTTGGCGTGACGCTCCGGGACGAACGGATCGCGGCATGTGCGGATGCCTCGATCATTTCGTTGTCGAGAGTTGAGGGTCAATCGGCGTCGGCCCGGCCGCGACGCCGATCGATCACGCTCACGTCAACGTCGCTCGGCAGAGGGCCGTGTCCGGAGGGGTCCGACAGCAGTTCAGCCGAATCGAGGGTCGGCCTCGCGCGGGGACCGAAGTATGCGCCGTCGAGGTGGGCGAGGACTTGGTGCTGTGTTCCTCGGTTTCACCAAGCACCTGCAGTTGCGGTGGTGGAGCTTCCTGTCCGCCCGCTGCCGGTAACGCCAGCCTGCACAGAGAACACCAGGTCCGATTCGATCCTCGTGTCCCCGCACCGTGTCCCGGCTGGCGTAGCGGCGACGTAGCTGCCAGCTCTCCGAGGAGGAGACCGATGTCGAGTCCTGGCGTGGAGCGTGTGCGCAGTTCATCGGCCCCTGTACTGGCAACGCCTCCGGACGCCCTGCCGTCGCTGCGGCCGCTGGTACGAGCAGCGGCGGGGGACCGGCCTCAGTCGGACGCCGCGGCGGTAGCCGTTTGCGAGTTTGAAGACCAGCTTCGATCCCGGCACCGGCGTCCCCGGCTACACACCGTACTGGCTGGAGTGGGGACAGGGCCGCGAGATCTACCACGTGGTCGACAGAAGCAGTGACGGTATCCCCAACGGCGAGAACCACACCTACATGATCATGGCCAACGAAAACGGCCAACAGTGGGACCTGTTGTACGACTTCAACCCGGTCGGCACCACCACCCTGCAAGAGGGCGCGCGCATGTTCCGGTCGTTCGCGAACATGTCCTTGTCTACCCCAACACCTTCACACTCGCTGAGCCGTTCGAGAATCGGGTACAGGTGCTGGACGGCAACGACGTCTGGCGCAGGCCGTACCTGAGCGAGACCAGCCGGTCGGAGCCCAAGAGCTGCAGCGCTCTGCCCACCGACGAGGATCCCCTGTACGACCAGTACAACCTCGCACCGTGGTGCGCGACCACCGGCCTCGGCACCTCATCTGCAACATCGCCGACAACAGTGACGTATCTGCGGATCGGCAAGCCAGGAACCGGCGGATCGCTTGCCAAACAGGCGTCCCCGGCCGGTCCGTCGACAGCTGCGCCAGCAGCCGGCCGCCTCAACAACGTTGATCAGACCGCGTTGCAGCAGTGTCTGCGCACCCAGCCGGACAACTGCCTCAATGCGGTACCCGCGCTTCGCGAGTGCATTGCGCAGCGTCTGAACTGCAACGCGACGCCTGCAGCAACTGCCAGGACGCTAGCCAGCCGAGCCCCGATGACCGTCGCCGACGCCAAACGAGCAGCCTTGCGACTACTCACCCCCAAGAAAGGCACATCAAAGAAGCCGCTGGTCGTAGATCAGGTGCTGACCGAGGACGACCGTGCGCTGCCCTACGCGAGGCCACCCCTAGACCAGCCGGAGGAGCCGATCGGCATTGTGTTGATTGTTGGGCATGGCACAGTCTCCAGCCTCAGCGGCGGATCAGACGCCGAATACGAAGGATTCGAGATGGCCTTCAACACCAAGACGCATCGTCTGCTCTACGCCTGCCTTGGACCTCAATGTCCCCACGTCGCCAGTTCAGGTGCGGCATGAGCACCATCCCCGGCCGGCCAACAGCAATCCGCTACGACGAACGCCGGAGGTCACTCATGCGCTCACCGCAACGTGCCGTGGCCACCACGGCGGCGACCCGGGACCGGACCGGTTGCCCGGCCGCAGCCCCCGTCACCGCGACGACCGCCAGCACCATCCGGCTCACCGCAGATGAGCGTGGCAAGCTCGCCACGCTGCCCGGCAACGCGGTCCTGCTCGTCGTCCACAACACCCTCACCGGACAGGAACTGGGCCACACCACACCGCGCGATCACAGAGGACACATGCTCGTCTACGTCGCTGCCGCTCGGCATCTCACCCACATCTCCGCCAGCAACCGATGCCCCAACTTCACGGCGGCGATCCGATGATCACGACCGTCACAACGCTACGACGTCTCGCTGCGGCTGCTGTCATCGCCGCGCTCGCCGCCACCATCACGGTCGCCCCGGCCCACGCAGGCATCGTCACCGTGGCCGACGCCGGCTACTCGATGCGACCACTCGGCACCGCACCGAGGCTCGACGCCGAACCCGTTCCGTTCGGTTCATTCGCTGCCTCGCGCGGTCCCACATCCAGTGGTTCACAGCGCACTGTCCAGCCGATGCTCACACCTGAGGAGGACGCACTGCGCGCCGCCTGCGCGCAACACGCCGACGTAGCTGGCACCCGAACCGGCTGGCTCAGTGACCGGTTCCAGCAGTGCGTCCGCAAGCGATCCGGCGGCGTCGTCATCCGCGACGACAACGGCCAGCCGGCAGGCGAATTGCGCTTTCTTCTGTGGGTGCTCGCCCGGGCGAGCAGCAGCAGCCGGCAGGTCACGTACACGGTGCGCATCGAGGACATCACCGTGTCCACGATCCCGCCGAACGTCATCGACTGGCCGAACCAGCGCATCGCCCTGTCCTGGCGCGGCTGCGCGGGCGTCGCAGACCTGGCCTGCACCACCACCAACCGCGACGCCACTATCCAGTCATGGTTCACCGACCCGGAGTACCGGTTCACGATGTCATCGCCGAACGGAACCGGCGCGCTGCCAGACCTGACCGTCCCCGCCGATCTGTTCCTGGACATCAGGCTCGGGGCGCTGCCGATCCGGCCGACCACGCTGGGCGACGTGGCCGAGTCGAAGCCACGGTTCGACACCGGCCGACGGATGAGTCCAGCGAACGGCGCAGTCTTCCCCGACTTCATGCCGACATACTCGCTCTCGCTCACCGACCCGTCCGTCGACGACAGCGCCCGGCACATCCATGACGCCCTGAACCATCCCGAGCGCACATTCCCAAGCTTCATCGGCAAGTCCGTACCCAACGAACTGCACCGACTGGTCGACGAAACCTTGCAGAGCGTAAACCGCGCCCAATCGATCGCCACCTGCGCGGACATCTGGGGCAGCTGGAGCGAAACCCAACCACAGTGCGACGAGTTTCCATTCGCGAGCACCCGAGAAGGCTCGCTGACGCAGACACAGTTCTACGGCACCCATGACCGCTACTCGGCACGACTGATTCACGACAACGACAACGAGACTGCCGGCAGTCGACTCGGCACCCTGTACGGCCAGAGCCGCATCATCGATGGGGATGCGTTCAAGGTCCGGATCGACCCCTGAATGCCGCGGCGGCCGAGGGCATACGCTAGCCTCGGCCGCCACCGCTCCACAACCCAAGGAGGAAAGATAAGCGCATGCCGATGACCGCTGCATACGATGCCACGATCCGCGTCCACTACAACGTGCTCAGTGTGCAAAACGGTGGCATGCTTCCAGGCGACATCGACGACGGCACAGCACGGCGTGCCGCAATGACCCACATCGTCGCCGCGAACGCGCAGCAGTTGTGCATCGCTGTCAAGCAAAACGTCGCCAGCATCGCACTGCGGATCGAGGTCTGGGACAGCACACCGACCACTCCCCCACCCGGAAGCTGGGACGGCTGGCACGACGCCACCTTCGACTGCCCCTCCGGCGCAGTCGAAGTCGACAACACCACCGGCGGACGGGTCCTGTTCACACCAGGCGACGACACCCGGATCCCCGTGCCACCCGGGCTCATCCACGCAACCGTCTACCTCGCCGGCCGCATAGAGGCCGCCGAGGCAGTCATGGAGGCGGTCACCGCGCCCGCCGACGTCCGCATGTCGCGACTGCAGGCGCTCGCCGGGCTCGAACGCAACGCAATCCAGCTGGCACCGGATCGAGGCTAAGACCGCGTCTCATTTGGGGCTGACATCGGTGCGTGCATGATGTTCAATCTTGCGGGTGTCC
>NZ_JBEXCY010000283.1:0-13146 GCF_040605515.1 Dactylosporangium sp. NPDC005572
CTGGCCAAGAAGGTTGTCAAGGGCGAGACGGTCGAGCAGCGCGTGCTGACCGAGGAGACCACGTTCACTCCCGAGCAGGCCAAGGCCGCCCTCCCGAACCGTAAGTACTGAGACGACACCGCCATGACCGAAGCAATGCTGACGATGACCGGTATCAGCAAACAGTTTCCGGGCGTCAAGGCCCTCGAGGACGTGGATTTCCGCCTGTACCCCGGCGAGGTCCACGCCCTCATGGGGGAGAACGGCGCCGGGAAGTCGACCCTGATCAAGGTGCTGACCGGGGTCTACAGCACGGACGCGGGCGAGATCGTGCTCGACGGGCAGCCGGTGAGCTTCACCGGCCCGTTGGCGGCCACCCAGGCCGGGATCAGCACGGTCTACCAGGAGGTGAACCTCTGCGCCAACCTCTCGGTGGCGGAGAACATCTTCATCGGCCGCGAGCCGACCCGCTTCGGGCACATCCGGTGGGGGGTGATGCGCCGCCGCGCCGCCGACCTGCTGCACCGCCTGGAGCTGGACCTCGACGTGGCGGCGCCCCTGTCCACCTACTCGATCGCGGTCCAGCAGATGGTCGCGATCGCCCGGGCCATCGACGTCGAGGCCAAGGTGCTCGTCCTGGACGAGCCGACCTCCAGCCTCGACAAGGGTGAGGTGGCCCAGCTGTTCCGGGTCATGCGGCAGCTGCGCGACCAGGGCATCGCGATCCTGTTCGTGTCGCACTTCCTCGACCAGATCTACGAGGTGTGCGACCGCATGACGATCCTGCGCAACGGGCGGCTGGTCGGCGAGCACCGCGTCGCCGACCTGCCGCAGCTGGAGCTGGTCAGTCTCATGATCGGCAAGGAGCTCGCGGCGCTGGAGCGCCTCGAGGACCAGCCGAAGCGCAACCTGTCCGCCGCCGAGCCCATCGTCGTCGCCGACGGGCTCGGCCGGGCGGGTGCGGTGGAACCGTTCAGCCTCACGATCCACAGGGGCGAGGTGGTCGGCCTGGCCGGCCTCCTCGGCTCCGGCCGCACCGAGATCGCCCGGCTGTTCTTCGGCGCCGACAAGGCCGACAGCGGGCGGGTCAGCATCGACGGGAAGCCGGTCGCGATGCACGGCCCGCGCAGCGCGATGGACCACGACATCGCGTACTGCTCGGAGAACCGGCGCACCGAGGGCCTGGTCGAGGAGCTGTCGGTCCGGGAGAACGTCGTCCTCGCGCTGCAGGCCGCCCGCGGGTGGTCCCGGCCGCTGTCGCGCCGGCGGCAGGACGAGCTGGTCCAGAAGTACATCAAGGCGCTCGACATCCGCCCCGCCGACCCGGAGCTGCCGGTGCGCAACCTCTCCGGCGGCAACCAGCAGAAGGTGCTGCTGGCGCGGTGGCTCATCACCGAGCCCCGGCTGCTCATCCTCGACGAGCCGACGCGCGGCATCGACGTCGGCGCCAAGACCGAGATCCAGCGGCTCGTCATCGAACTGTCCGACGGCGGGATGGCCGTGCTGTTCATCTCCGCCGAACTGGAAGAGGTCCTCCGCCTGAGCCACAAGATCGCGGTACTGCGGGACCACCGCCTGGTCGCCGAGCTACCCAACACCGACGACGTGGACACCGACCGGCTGATGGCGGCGATCGCGAGCGGAGGCGGCCCGTCATGAAGCGCTTCCTGTGGCCCCTCGTGGTCCTCGTGATTCTGCTGGTCGTCAACGTGCTGTTCTCGCACAGCTTCTTCAAGATCGAGCTGCGCGAGGGGCACCTCTACGGCAGCCTCATCGACATCCTGCGCGCCAGCGCCCCGCTCGCCCTGGTCGCGCTCGGCATGACGCTGGTCATCGCCACCGGCGGCATCGACCTGTCGGTCGGCGCGGTCGTGGCCATCGCCGGCGCCCTCGCCTGCCTGCAGATCAGCGACCTCGGCGACCAGAACAGCGTCACCGGCGTGCTGCTCGCCGTCGGCCTGGCGCTGCTGCTGTCGCTCGGCCTCGGCCTGTGGAACGGCTTCCTGGTCGCGACCGTCGGCATCCAGCCGATCATCGCGACGCTGATCCTGATGGTGGCCGGCCGCGGCCTCGCCCAGCTGATCACCGACGGGCAGATCATCACGATCAACAGCTCGCCGTACAAGATGATCGGCGCGGGCTACTGGTTCGGCCTCCCGCTCAACGTGCTCATCGCCGCGCTGGTCGTCGTGCTCGCCGTGCTGCTCGTGCGCCGCTCCGCGCTCGGCATGCTGCTGGAGGCCGTCGGCGGCAACGCCGAGGCGAGCCGCCTGGCCGGCATCCGCTCACGCTGGCTGATCCTCACCGTCTACGTCTTCGCCGGGCTCTGCGCCGGCATCGCCGGGCTGATGATCAGCTCCAACGTGTCCAGCGCCGACGGCAACAACGCCGGCCTGCTCATCGAGCTCGACGCGATCCTCGCCGTCGTCATCGGCGGCACGTCCCTGGCCGGCGGCCGGTTCTCCATCGTCGGCACCGTCCTGGGCGCGGTCATCATCAAGACCCTCGACATCACCATCTACACGATCGGCGTCCCGCCCGAGATCACGCTGCTGTTCAAGGCGATCGTCGTCATCGCCCTGTGCCTCGCGCAGTCGCCGAAGTTCCGGGCCGCGTTCCAGCGCCGCCGCCGTCCCCCGGCGGCCGCGGCGCCCACCGCGGCGGAGAAGGTGCAGGTACCCGCATGAGCACGCTCGCAACGGCCGGCGACCTCCGTCGCTGGGTGACCCCGCGGCAGCGGCACATCCCCGTGCTGGCCACCCTCGCCCTGCTCGTCGGCATGTACGGCGCCGGCATCGTCGCCTACGACGGCTTCGACGACACGCAGGTCGTGCTGAACGTCTTCATCGACAACGCGTTCCTGCTCGTCGTCGCGGTCGGCATGACGTTCGTGATCCTCACCGGCGGCATCGACCTGTCGGTCGGCGCGGTCGTCGCGCTCACCACGATGATCGCCGCGTCGCTGCTGGAGAACGGCTGGTCGCCCGGCATCGTGCTGCCCCTGGTGCTGGCCGTCGGCGCGGTCATCGGCCTGGGCATGGGCGCCGTCATCCACTTCTTCGACATCCAGCCGTTCATCGCCACGCTCGCCGGCATGTTCCTCGCCCGCGGCCTGTGCTACGTGATCAGCACCGACTCGATCCCGATCACCGACGGGTTCTGGACCCACATGGCCCAGGACAAGCTGCGCTTCGGCGGCTTCCACATCTCCTACAGCGTGGTCATCGCGCTCGTCGTGGTGCTCGTCGCGGCGTACGCCCTGGCGTACACCCGGTTCGGCCGCAACGTCTACGCCCTCGGCGGCAACCAGCAGTCGGCGCTGCTCATGGGCCTGCCCGTGGGCCGCACCCGGATCGCCGTCTACACCCTCAGCGGCCTGTGCTCGGCCCTCGGCGGGGTCCTGCTGAGCTTCTACATGTCCTCCGGCTACGGCCTGCACGCCCTGGGCATGGAGCTCGACGCGATCGCCGCCGTCGTCATCGGCGGCACCGTGCTCACCGGCGGCTCCGGCTTCCTCTTCGGCACCGTCCTCGGCGTCGGTGTGCTCGGCCTCATCCAGACCATCATCACGTTCCAGGGCAACCTCAGCTCCTGGTGGACCAAGATCGTCATCGGTGCGCTGCTGTTCGTCTTCATCGTCCTGCAGCGGGCCGTGGCGCGGAGAAGCAGATGACGCAGTATGTAGTCGGTGTCGACTTCGGCACCCTGTCCGGCCGGGCCGTCGTGGTCCGGGTCGGCGACGGGGCGGAGGTCGGCACAGCCGTCCACGAGTACCGGCACGGTGCCGTCGAACGGACCCTCCCGCACACCGGCGAGGCGCTGCCGCCGCACTGGGCGCTGCAGTTGCCCGCCGACTGGGTCGACGTGCTCCGGCACGCGGTACCGGCGGCGGTCGCCGCGGCGGGTGCCGACCCGGCCGACGTGATCGGGATCGCCACGGACTTCACCGCGTGCACGTTCCTGCCGGTGCTCGCCGACGGCACGCCGCTGTCGGACGTGCTGCCGGGGGAGCGGCACGCGTACCCGAAGCTGTGGAAGCACCACGCGGCGCAGGGCCAGGCGGACCGGATCAACGCCCTCGCGGCCTCCCGCGGCGAGTCGTGGCTGCCGCGGTACGGCGGGAAGCTCTCCTCCGAGTGGCAGCTCGCGAAGGCGCTGCAGGTGCTCGAGGAGGCGCCGGAGATCTACGCGCGGGCCGACCGGTTCATCGAGGCGGCCGACTGGATCGTCTGGCAGCTGGCCGGTGTCGAGACCCGCAACGCGTGCACGGCCGGCTACAAGGGCGTCCTGCAGGACGGCTCGTACCCGTCGAAGGAGTTCCTGTCGTCGTTGGACGAGCGGTTCGGCGACTGGGTGTCCAAGGTGGACGGTCCGCTGTCCCCGCTCGGGGGGCGGGCCGGTTCGCTGACCGCCGCCGCCGCGGCCTGGACCGGGCTGCCCGAGGGGATCGCGGTGGCGGTCGGCAACGTCGACGCGCACGTCACCGCGCCCGCCGCGAAGGCGGTCGAGCCGGGTCAGCTGGTGGCCATCATGGGCACGTCCACCTGCCACGTGATGAGCGGCGACGCGCTCGCCGACGTGCCCGGCATGTGCGGCGTCGTGCAGGACGGCATCATCCCCGGGTTGTGGGGCTTCGAGGCCGGCCAGTCCGGCGTCGGCGACATCTTCGGCTGGTACGTCGAGACGCAGCTCGAGGGCGGCCTGACCCACGAGGAGCTCACGGCGCGGGCCGCGGCGCAGCGGCCGGGCCAGCACGGCCTGGTCGCGCTGGACTGGCACAACGGCAACCGCTCGGTCCTCGTCGACCACGGCCTGTCCGGCGTCATCGTCGGGCAGACCCTGCACACCCGTCCGGAGGACGTCTACCGGGCCCTGATCGAGGCCACGGCCTTCGGCACGCGCACCATCCTGGAGACCCTGGAGTCCTCGGGCGTGCCGGTGACCGAGTTCATCGCGGCGGGCGGCCTGCTCAAGAACACCCTGGTCATGCAGGTCTACGCGGACGTGCTGCGCCGGCCCATCTCGGTCATCGGCTCGGAGCAGGGCCCCGCGCTCGGTTCGGCGATGCACGCGGCGGTCGCCGCCGGCACCTACCCGGACATCCGCGCGGCCGCTGCCGTCATGGGGCGGGTCTCCCGGGCCGTCTACACGCCCGACGCCGCGGCGGCCGACGTCTACGACCACCTCTACGCGGTCTACACCGAGCTGCACGAGCACTTCGGCCGGGGCGGCACGGACGCCCTGCACCGGCTGCGGGCCCTGCGCGAGGAGGTGGCCGCGTGACCTCGGTCGACGCGCTGCGCAAGGAGGTGTGCGACCTGCACGCCCAGCTCATCCGGTGGGGCCTGGTCACCTGGACGGCCGGCAACGTCTCCGCGCGGGTGCCCGGCGAGGACCTGCTCGTCATCAAGCCCTCCGGGGTCATGTACGACGAGCTGACGTCCGACCACATGGTGGTCTGCGACCTCGACGGCAGGCTCGTCGAGGGCGACCACGCGCCGTCCTCGGACACCGAGGCGCACGCCTACGTGTACCGGCACATGCCGCACGTCGGCGGGGTCGTGCACACCCACAGCCCGTACGCGACCGCCTGGGCGGCCCGGGGCGAGCCGATCCCGTGCTCGCTCACCGCGATGGCCGACGAGTTCGGCGGGGACATCCCGGTCGGGCCGTTCGCCCTCATCGGCTCCGACGCGATCGGCAGGGGGATCGTGGAGACGCTGAGCGGGCACCGCTCACCGGCGGTCCTCATGCGCCAGCACGGGCCGTTCACCATCGGCGGCAACGCCAAGGCCGCGGTCAAGGCCGCCGTCATGTGCGAGGACGTGGCCCGCACGATGCACTTCGCCCGGCAGCTCGGGTCCGTCGAGCGACTGCCGGCCGCGGCCGTCGACTCGCTGCACGACCGCTACCAGAACGTCTACGGCCAGCACAACTCCGGTAAGAAGGGCGCACGATGACGCACGAGGTTTGGTTCCTGACCGGCAGCCAGGGCCTGTACGGCCCGGAGACGCTGGAGCAGGTGGCGTCGCAGTCGCGCCAGATCGCCGCGGCCCTCGACGAGGCGCCCGACATCGACGCGCGGGTCGTGTGGAAGCCGGTGCTCACCTCGGCCGCCGACATCCTGCGGATCTGCCTGGAGGCCGGCAACAACCCGGACGTGGTCGGCGTCGTCGCCTGGATGCACACGTTCTCCCCGGCCAAGATGTGGATCTCCGGCCTGGACGCGCTGCGCACGCCGCTGCTGCACCTGCACACCCAGTCCAACGTCGCGCTGCCCTGGGCCGACATCGACATGGACTTCATGAACCTCAACCAGGCCGCCCACGGCGACCGCGAGTTCGGGTACATCCAGTCCCGCCTCGGCGTGGCCCGCAAGACCGTCGCCGGGCACGTCAGCGACCCGCGGGTGCTGCAGCGCATCGGCGCGTGGACCCGGGCCGCCGCCGGCTACGCGGCGATGCGCTCGCTGCGCCTGGCCCGCTTCGGCGACAACATGCGCGACGTCGCGGTGACCGAGGGCGACAAGGTCGAGGCGCAGCTGCGCTTCGGCGTCTCGGTGAACACCTACGGCGTGAACGACCTGGTCGCCGCGGTCGATGCCACGCTGGACGCCGACGTGGACAAGCTGGTGAAGGAGTACGCCGACACCTACCGCGTCTCGGCCGCGCTGCTGGGCGAGCGTGCGGAGTCGCTGCGGTACGCCGCCCGCATCGAGCTGGGCCTGCGCGGGTTCCTGGACGCCGGCGGCTTCAAGGCGTTCACCAGCAACTTCGAGGACCTCGGCGGCCTGCGCCAGCTGCCCGGCCTGGCCGTGCAGCGGCTCATGGCCGACGGGTACGGCTTCGGCGGCGAGGGCGACTGGAAGACCTCGGTCCTCGTGCGCACCCTCAAGGCGATGACCCCCGCCGGTGACTCCAGGGGCACGTCCTTCATGGAGGACTACACCTACGACCTCACGCCCGGCAACGAGGTCATCCTCGGCGCCCACATGCTGGAGGTCTGCCCGTCGATCGCCGCCGACACCCCGTCGTGCGAGATCCACCCGCTCGGCATCGGCGGCCGCGAGGACCCGGTCCGGCTCGTCTTCGACGCCGCCCCCGGCCCCGCGATCGTCGTCGGCCTGGCCGACCTGGGGGAGCGGTTCCGCCTCGTCGCCAACGAGATCGAGGTCGTCGCCCCGACCGCGCCGCTGCCGAAGCTCCCGGTCGCCCGGGCGGTCTGGAAGCCGGCCCCGTCGCTGTCCACGTCGGCCGAGGCCTGGCTGACCGCCGGCGGCCCGCACCACACCGCCCTCTCCCAGGCCGTCGGCGCCGAGGAGCTGCACGACCTGGCCGAGATGATCGGCACCGAGCTGCTCGTCATCGACAACGACACCACCACGCGGCAGTTCACCAAGGAGGTCCGCTGGAACGCGGCCTACTACCGCCTGGCCCGCGGCTTCTGACCGACCCGTCACGGGCCCGTCACGGCCGGGCGGGCGTCGGCGCCGCCCGGGCCGTGCTCGCCGACCCGGAGGGCAACGAGTTCTGCGTGGAGCGCAGCGCCGCCGAACGCTTGCGATGACGGGCCGGGGCGGCGGACGATGCTTGCCATGCAGCGCGAGGAGAGCCACCTCACCGGCGGCGGCGGGGTCCGCATCGTGTACGACGTCTGGACGCCCGGCGGCGACGTCTCCGGGGCCGTCGTCCTGGCGCACGGGATGGGTGAGCACGCCCGGCGGTACGATCACGTCGTCGCCCGGCTCGGCGAGCTCGGCCTGGCCGTGTACGCCCCCGACCACCGCGGCCACGGCCGCTCCGGCGGCAAGCGGATGCTCGCGCGGCGCATCGGCGAGTTCACCGACGACCTGGACCTGCTCTTCGCCGAGGTCGCCCGCCGCCACCCCGGCCAGGCGCCGTTCCTCATCGGCCACAGCATGGGCGCGATGATCGCCCTCGCGTACGCCCTGGACCACCAGGCCGCCCTGCGCGGCCTGGTGCTGTCCGGCACGCCGGTGCTGCCCGGCAAGGGCATCCCGAAGCCGGCGATGGCCGTGGCGAAGGTCCTGGGCCGCATCGCGCCGGGGGCGCCGGTGCAGTCGCTGCCGTCGCAGTACATCTCGAAGGACCCGGAGGTCGTGGCCCGCTACGACGCCGACCCGCTGGTCCACCACGGCAAGGTCCCGGCCGGCCTGGGCGGCGCGATGCTCACCCAGATGACCCTGTTCCAGCAGCGCCTGCCGTCCCTGACGCTGCCGGTGCTGGTCCTGCACGGCGCCGAGGACCGCCTGGTCGACCAGGAGTCGAGCCGCCTGATCGCGGCCCGCGCGGGCTCCACCGACCTGACCCTGCACGTGTACGAGGGCCTGCACCACGAGGTCTACAACGAACCCGAACAGGACCAGGTCCTCGACGACCTCGTCGCCTGGCTCAAGACCCACTGAGCGCGGGAACATTCCGGCGGGCGTGCAGCGTTGACACGTGCCATGACCGACATGATCGCCGAGTACCGGAGGGGTGTCCTCTACCTGGACGCGGGCGACCCGATCGAGGCCGCGAAGATCCTTGAGACGGTCCTCGCCGAGGAGCCCGGCAACGCCGAGGTGCGCCTCTGGCTGGCCCGGGCCTACTTCGCGTCCGCACAGCTCAACCGGGCCGAGACCCAGCTGCGCGCGCTGGTCGACCGGGACCCGACCGACCACTACGCCTGCCACCTGCTCGGCCGCACCCTGGAGCGGCAGAGCCGCGGCCGCGAGGCGCTGCCGTTCCTGCGCCTGGCGGCGGCCATGGCCGACGTCCCGGACTACGCCAAGGCCGTCGAGCGGGTCGCGGCCAAGCACTGAGACCCAGGCCGCCGGCCGGTCCCGCGCGTGTGCCGGGGCCGGCCGGCCGCTGTGAGCGGGCCGCCGCGTGGTCCGCGAATTGTGGCGCCCGGCGGGGGCGGGGGCAGCGGTGCGGGGACTGATCGCCTACGGTGTCGGGCGTGACGAGGTATCCGTGGCGCGCCCTGTGGACCGGACTGTGGCGCACCGGGGCCGCGTTCCTCGTCACCGCCTGCATCGTGGCGATCACCGGGCTGATCGCGGGGCGGCCCGGGTTCACCTGGCTGCTGGTCGGCTCCGGGCTGTCGGTCGCCGCCGCCGTCCCCGGCTACCTCGTGCACCGCGTCGGCGCCCCCGACCACACCGCCCCGCTGCGCATCGTGATGCTGCTCGTGCTCACGTTCACCGGCTGGCTGACGACCCTCGTCGTGCTGCCGGTGTACATGGCGAATGAGGGCCGGCCCGTCAACGCCGTCGTCACCCAGATCACCAACGGCTGGCAGCGCGACAGCGGCGGCGACTTCCCGGTGTTCCACGTCCGCGACCCGGCCACCGGCGACGACCTCGGCGCGGTGCGCTTCCTCGACGGCGAGCCGAAGGTCGGCGACACCCTGCCGGTCCGGGTCGATCCGCGGGGCTGGTTCAACGTCACGGTCGACGACCCGATCGGCCGCTTCACGACCCTGGCCCTGATCATCGCGGCCGGGTGCGCGCTGCTCGCCTTCGTCATCGGCCTCGGCGGCCACATGCCGGACGACTGACCGCCCGCACCGGAGAGATCGAAGCGCCGGACACGTCCTGCGTCGTATCCACGACCCGGTGGGCGCGTACAAGTGCGCAGACCGCAGCCGTCCCAGCGGCGACCGTCGTCGTATGACGCACACGAACATCGCCCGCCGGGTCGTCGTGCTGGGCGGCGGGATCGCCGGGCTGCTCGCGGCCGCGGCGCTCGCCCCGCGGCACGACTCGATCCTCATCGTCGAACGGGACCTCCTGCCGACCGGGCCCCTCCACCGCCGTGGCGTCCCGCAGGGCCGGCACGTGCACGCCATGCTGCCCCGCGGGCTGCAGGCCGCCGAGGAACTCCTGCCCGGCTTCACCGACCGCCTCGTCGCCGCCGGTGCGCTGCGGGGCGACATCTCGGCCGACACCCGCTGGTACCTCAACGGGCGCCGCCTCCGCGCCGCCCGCAGCGGCCTCACCGCCGTCTCGGGCAGCCGCGCCCTCATCGAGCACACGGCCCGGGAACTGGTCCGGCAGCTGCCGAACGTGCGGTTCCTCGACGGCTACGACATCGTCGGCATGGGCACCGACGGCGCCGGCCACCGGGTCGTGCGGGTCACCAGCCGGCACGGCGACGGCTCCCGGGTGCTGCCCGCCGGCCTCGTCGTCGACGCCACCGGCCGGGGCTCGCGCATGCCGCAGTGGCTGGCCGAGCTCGGCCTGACCCCGCCGGAGGAGGAGGTCGTCACGATCGACCTGCGCTACTCCACCCGGATCTTCGCCGACGACGGCCGGTTCGGCACCGACGTCGTCGCGGTGACCGCCCGCTACGACGACCACCGCCGCAGCTCCGTCGTCCAGCGCCTGGAGGGCGGCCGGATCCTCGTCACGCTGGCCGGCGTCCGCGGCGAGGTCCCGCCGACCGGGCTCGACGACTTCCTGCGCTACGCCGAGAGTCTCCCCGTCCCTGACACCGCCGACGTCGTGCGGGGCGCGACCCCGATCGGCGACGCCGCCACGTTCCGGATCCCGGCCTACGTGCGGCGCCGCTACGAGCGGGCCGAGGTGCCCGAGGGCATCGTCGTCATCGGCGACGCGGCCTGCGCGTTCAACCCGATCTACGGGCAGGGGATGTCGGTCGCCGCGCTGAGCGCCCTCGCGCTGCGCGACGGCGAGGACGGCTACTTCGCCCGGCAGGCGGAGGCCCTCGAGGCGCCGTGGGCCCTGGCGACGGGCAACGACCTGGGCGGGTCGCCGCAGATCCGCGCGCTCCAGCTCGCCGCCTGCGACGACGACGAGCTGGCGGTCGCGTTCCTGCGGGTCACCGCCCTGGTCGACCCCCCGTCGGCCCTGGGCCCGCTCCTGGGCCGGCCCCCGGCTCAGCGGCTGCCCAACCCGGCCATGAACGCCGTCGGGTAGCGGTCGCCCTTCGCGGCGCCGTCCGGCACCGCGCGGTCGATCGCCGCCAGGTCGTCGGCGGTCAGGGCCAGGTCGGCCGCGCCGAGGGCCTCGGCGAGCCGCTCCCGGGTCCGGGCGCCGACGAGCGGCACGATGTCGGCGCCCTGGGCGAGCACCCAGGCGATCGCCACCTGGGCCACGGTGGCGCCGCGCGCCGCGGCGACGGCCCGCAGCTCCTCGACGAGGGACAGGTTGTGGTCGACGTTGCCCTCGGCGAACCGCGGGCTGTGCGCCCGGAAGTCGCCCGGGGTGAGCGCCCGGTCGCTGCGCCAGTGGCCCGAGATGAGGCCGCGGGACAGCACGCCATACGCCGTCATGCCGATGCCCAGCTCCCGCAGCGTGCCGAGGACCTCGTCCTCCACGCCGCGGGAGATCAGCGAATACTCGATCTGCAGGTCGGCGATCGGGTGCACGGCGTGCGCCCGCCGGATCGTCTCCGCGCCGACCTCCGACAGGCCGATGTGGCGCACCCAGCCCGCCTCGACGAGCTCCTTGAGGCCGCCGATGGTCTCCTCGATCGGCACCGCCGGGTCGAGCCGGGCCGGCCGGTAGACGTCGACGTAGTCGGTGCCGAGGCGGGTCAGCGTGTAGCCGAGGAAGTTCTTCGTCGCGACCGGGCGGGTGTCCACGCCGGCGAAGGCCCCGTCGGGTCCGCGCAGCCCGCCGTACTTGACGCTGAGGACCACGTTCTCCCGGTCGCCGGCGCGCAGCGCGTCGCGGATGAGCAGCTCGTTGTGGCCCATGCCGTAGAAGTCGCCGGTGTCGATGAGCGTGATGCCGGCGTCGAGCGCCGCGTGGATCGTGGCGATGCTCTCGTCGCGGTCGGCCGGTCCGTACATGCCCGACATGCCCATCGCGCCGAGGCCGATCGCCGAGACGGCCGGGCCGGTGGTGCCGAGGTTGCTGGTTCGCATTGTGCCGCTCCTGTACTGCGTGTGGGTTCCCTCCGACCATCCGCCCACTGCCGCGGCGGTACCAGCGGAGCGTTTGCCCTAGGACCGGCAGTCCCTGGCTACGGCCGGCGGGGCCGGGGACGATGGACCCATGCAGCGCGCCGACCTCGCCGACTTCCTCCGCCGCCGCCGGCTGGCGATCAGCCCCGGCGACGCCGGCCTGGCCGAGGGCCCCCGCCGGCGCACCGCCGGTCTGCGCCGCGAGGAGGTCGCCATGCTCGCGGGCATGTCCACCGACTATGTCGTGCGCCTCGAGCAGGGCCGCAGCGCGCAGCCGTCGGCGCAGATGCTCACCGCCCTGGCCCGCGCGCTGCGCCTCAGCGACGACGAGCGCGACCACCTGTTCCACCTCGCCGGCCACCGCCCGCCGCCGTCCGGCGGCGCCGAGGCCCACGCCCGGGCCGGCCTGCTGCGGATGCTCGACCTGCTCGGCGACACCGCGGCGATGGTCGTGTCCGACCTCGGCGAGACCCTCGCGCAGAATCGGATGTCGACGCTGCTCATGGGCGACCAGGCGGCGCTGCGCGGCGACCGGCGGTACCGGATCTGGCGGTGGTTCACCGAGCCGGCGGCCCGCTTCGTCCACCCGGCGGCGGAGGAGGACCACCACTCCCGCTCGATGGTCGCCGACCTGCGCGCGACCGCGGCCCGCCGAGCCGGCGACGCCGACGTGGAGGGCCTGGTGCGGCGGTTACGCGCGGCCAGCCCCGAGTTCGCCGAGCTGTGGGACGAGCACGAGGTCGCGGTCCGCCGGGCCGACCGCAAGGTGATCGTGCACCGGCAGGTCGGGCCGGTCCAGGTCGACTGCGAGACCCTGATGACGCCGGACCAGGGTCAGTTCCTGCTGGTGTACACCCCGACGCCGGGCACCGACGCCGCCGAGAAGCTGGCGCTGCTCGCCGTGGTCGGGCTGCAGCAGTTCGCCTGACCTGCGGCTTCAGGACTTTTTAATCGACCTTAATCAAGACCTATATTGACAGCTGATAGTTAACTTTCCTATCGTCTCAGCCACCTGTCATCGCACCGCGCGCCTCCTGGACCTCGCCGCAGCCCCCGACCGTCGCCGCCCGCGACGAGGTCGGTGGGGTCCGCGGGCTGACCCACCATGCCCACGGCGCGTGGTCGACCCACCCGAAGGAGCACCCATGCCCTCCCACACGGAGTCCGGGACCGCCCGTCCCGGGCGCCACCGGGCGCGCCGGTCGGCCCTGGCGGCCGGCGCGATCGCGG
>NZ_JBEXCY010000284.1:0-13097 GCF_040605515.1 Dactylosporangium sp. NPDC005572
CCGGCGACGACGCGCTGCGGCACTTCAAGACGATCGCGACCCGTACCCTGTCACCGTTCGCCTCCGCCGTGCTGCTCGACCGCCCCTACGCGGTCGCCGACGCACGCCCCGGGACGATCAGCCCCGACTGCCGGTTCATCCTTGCCGCGGACGTGCTGCACCAGCCGCCCGGCGAGGGCGTGGCCGAGACCTCGCTCGACCCGCTGGTCACCCCGGGCTACGTGCGCCAGGTCGGTGCCGACGCGATCAAACTGCTGGTGATGTGGCGACCGGACGGGCAGGCGGCCGCCCGGGCCGCGCTGGTCGAGTCGTTCCTCGGCGTCGCCCGGGCCGCCGGCGTCGCCAGCCTGGTCGAGGCGATCGCCCGGCCGGCCACCGGCGACACGTGGGACAGCGCCGAGGCGCGGCTCGAGGCGATCCTCGAGGCCGCGCGCGAGATCGCCCCGCTCGGCGGGTCCATCTACAAGGCCGAGGTGCCCGGATACATCCCCGGCGACGTCTCGCGGGTCCGCGAGCACGCCGAGCGGATGACCGAGATCGTCCCCCAGCCGTGGGTCGTGCTCTCCAACGGCGTCGCGCCGGCCGACTTCGCCGCGGCCGTGCGCGAGGCCTGCCTGGGCGGTGCGCAGGGCTTCCTCGCCGGCCGCGCGATCTGGGCCGACACGGTCGCCGACGCCGACACCGACACGGCGCTCAAGGCGCGCTCGACCGAGCGGTTGCGGACCCTCGGTGAGATCGTCGCAGCGGCTCGGAGACCCTAGTGTCGAGAGGCATCCGGGTGTCAGCTGTGGGCCGGCGGGGACGAGGGACTGGGGAGAGTACGCAATGAGCGCAGTCGAAGAGAACTTCAGGTACACCTCGGCGCCCGAACGGCGCGAGCGGCTCGTGCAGTTCATCATCGACCACGGCTTCTGCACGATCGGTGAGCTCTCCAAGGCGTTCGACGTCTCCGAGATGACGATCCGCCGCGACGTGCAGCGCCTGGTCGAGCAGGGCCGGGTGCGCGGCTTCCGGGGCGGGGTCGGCTCCCTGTCCAAACAGGACATGGAGGGCAGCGACTACCGGCTGCGCGACACCAAGATGGCCGACGCGAAACACGCGATCGCGCTGCGGGCGATCGAGCTGATCGGCCCGGGGTCGGTCGTGGCGATCGACGCCGGCACCACCGGCCACCAGGTCGCCGAGCTGCTCCCGTCCGACCGTGCCCTCAAGGTGGTCACCCACTCGTTCCCGGTGGTGTCCAGCCTCATCGGCAACCTCGGCGTCGAGGTCATGTGCCTCGGCGGCACGCTGCACTCGGAGTCGCTGTCGTTCGACGGGCCCGCGACCCTGGCCGCGATCGGGAACCTCCAGGTGGACGCGCTGTTCCTCGCGGCCAGCGGGATCGGCGACCGGGGCGCGTTCTGCGGCAACGGGTTCGACGCGATCACCAAGCGGGCGCTGATCGAGGTCGCCGACCGGGTCGTGCTGCTCGCCGACTCGTCGAAGTTCTTCACCTCGGCGATGGTCAAGATCTGCGGCTGGGACGCCATCGACCTCGTCATCGTCGACGACGGCATCGCCGAGGAGCACCGCCGGATGCTCGAGCAGCAGGAGGTCGAGGTCGTCGCGGTGCCGACCAGGTCGGCGCGGGCGGACCTGGCGGAGGCCACGAAATGAGCGCGACGTCAGCCGGGGCGCGGCACCGGATCGCGGTCATCGCCGGCGACGGCATCGGGCAGGAGGTGGTGCCGGCCGCCATCGAGTGCCTCGACGCCGTCGCGGCCCGCCACGACATCGTCCTCGACTGGCACGACCTCGACTGGGGCTCCGAGTACTACCGCTCGCACGGCCGGATGATGCCGCTCGACGGCCTCGACCGGCTCGCCGGGCACGACGCGATCTTCCTCGGCGCGGTCGGCGTGCCGGACATCCCCGACGTCGACACGCTGTGGGGGCTGCTGATCCCGATCCGCCGGCAGTTCGAGCAGTACGTCAACCTGCGGCCCGTGCGCACGCTGCCCGGCGTGCCGTCGCCGCTCGCCGCCACCGAACCGGTCGACATCGTGATCGTCCGGGAGAACAACGAGGGCGAGTACTCGCAGGTCGGTGGCCGCATCTATCGCGGTACCGAGGACGAGCTGGCGATCCAGGAGTCGGTCTTCACCAGGCGCGGGGTCACCCGGGTCGCCCGCTACGCGGCCCGGCTCGCGACGCAGCGGCGCGCCGCCGGGCACGCCGGGCGGCTCACCTCCGCGACCAAGAGCAACGGCATCGTCCACACGATGCCGTTCTGGGACGAGGTCGTGCAGGGCGTGCTCGCCGAGCACCCCGACGTGACAGCCGGCAGCGAGCTGATCGACGCGCTCGCCGCGAGCCTAGTGCTGCGGCCGCACCGGTACGACGTGATCGTGGCGTCGAACCTCTTCGGCGACATCCTCTCCGACCTCGCCGGCGCGATCACCGGCTCGATCGGCTGCGCGCCCAGCGCCAACCTCAACCCCGACGGCCGGCACCCGTCGATGTTCGAGCCGGTGCACGGCTCCGCCCCCGACATCGCCGGGCAGGGGATCGCCAACCCGATCGGCCAGATCTGGAGCGGGGCGCTGATGCTCGACGCCCTCGGCCACCCCGCGGCCGCCGCCGACCTGGTCGCCGCGTTCGAGGCGGCGCTGGCGGGCGGTGCGCGCACCCGTGACGTCGGCGGGACCGCGAGCACGGCGGAGGTCACCGCCGCGGTGCTGGCCAACCTGAAGACCGCCTGACGACGGCACCGATCCGCACGCATGACGCGGCCCGGCCCCCGAGGGGGCCGGGCCGCAGTGTGTCAGCGCTGGGTGAAGACCTGGTCGAACCGTGCGCTCGGCGGGTTCCACAGCAGGGACCGGACGAACGCCAGCGCCCGCGGCGCGCCGTCGAGGCGGCTCATCCGCGCGTCCTCCCACTCGATCGAGATGGGGCCGGTGTAGCCGATCGCCTCCAGGGCGCGGAACGCGTCCTCGAACGGGACGTCGCCCTGGCCCGCGGAGACGAAGTCCCAGCCCCGGCGCGGGTGGCCCCACGGCAGGTGGGATCCGAGCCGGCCGGCGCGGCCGTCGCGGTTGCGGATGCGGGTGTCCTTGCAGTCGACGTGGTAGATGCGGTCGGCGAAGTCGACGATGAAGTTGGCCGGGTCGACGTCCTGCCACATCATGTGGCTCGGGTCCCAGTTGATGCCGAACGCCGCGCGCCGCTCGACGGCCTCCAGTGCACGATGGGTGGTCCAGTAGTCGTAGGCGATCTCGCTCGGGTGGACCTCCAGCGCGAAGCGAACGCCCTCCGCGTCGAACACGTCCAGGATCGGGTTCCAGCGGGTGGCGAAGTCGGCGTAGCCGTCGTCGATGACCGACTCGGGCACCGGCGGGTACATCGCGACGTAGCGCCAGATCTTCGAGCCGGTGAACCCGGTGACGACGTCCGCGCCGAGCTTGCGGGCGAGGATCGCGGTCTTCTGCATCTGCTCGGCGGCCCGGGCCCGCACGCCCTCGGGGTCGCCGTCGCCCCAGGTGCGGCTGCCGGCGATGTTGCGGTGCCGGAAGTCGAGCGGTTCGTCGCAGACGAGCTGGCCCTGCGCGTGGTTGGACAGCGCCCACACGCCGAGGTTGTGCCGGTCGAGCAGGTCGCGGATCGAGCGCAGGTAGGCGTCGTCGTCGAGCGCGCGGTCGACGTCGAGGTGCTGCGTCTTGCAGGCGATCTCCAGACCGTCGAAGCCCCACTCGGCGGCGAGCCGGCACACCTCCTCGAACGGCAGGTCGGCCCACTGGGCGGTGAACAGGGTGACGGGGTGTCCTGGATGTGCAGACATGACGCCTCTTCAGGTCGTTGCGTGTGGCTGGAGGAACTCGAGCTGGTTGCCGAAGCAGTCGTACGTGTGGAAGCGCCGGTGCCCCGGGAAGCGGTCGTCCGGCTCGACGGCGACGCCGTGGGCGGACAGCCGGGCGGCGAGCGCGTCGAGGTCCTCGACGAGGATCGCCGGGTGCCCGAGCCGGTTGGGGTGGAACTCGGCGTCGGGCAGGCCGTGGATCTCCAGCGCGCCGGTGCGGAACCAGCAGCCGATCGGCCGCATCGTCGCCGGTTTGGGGATCTCGGTCAGGCCCAGGACGCCCGCGTAGAAGGCGCGGGCCCGGTCCTCGGCCCCGACCGGCATGGTGAAGGTGGCGTGGTGCAGGCCCAGGAAGCCCGTCACCGGCGCACTGGCGTCGCGTGCACGCGGGCGATGGCGTCGCCGAGCACGGCGGGCAGGTCACCCTCGGGGATCGTGAACGAGGTCTCGTCGTCGATGGCGAGCGGGGCGCCGAACACCACGACGCCGGCGCCGATCGTGGGGCAGCTCACCGCCTGGTCGATGGAGAGCCCGCCGACGGCCTGCACCGGCACGGTCGTGGCGGCGACGATGCCCGGGAGGTCGGTCAGCGGGGACAGGCCCAGCTCGCGGTGCATGTTGCGGTGGTCGTGGCCGATGTGGTGCAGGACCATGCCGACGCCGAGCTGCTCGAGCCGTTTCGCCTCGGCCACGCGGTCGTCGGCGGCCATGTCGTCGCCCATGACGAGCACACCGAAGTCGGCGCCGGCCTCGCACACCCGCTGGACGGTCGCGTCGTGGGCGCGGCCCATCACGACGACCGCGTCCGCGCCGGCCTCGGCGTAGAGCGCGGTCTCGCCGTACCCGCCGTCCATGATCTTCAGGTCCGCGATCAGCGGGTGGTCCGGGTACTCCTTGCGCAGCGCACGCACCGCCCGGGTGCCCTCGGCGAGCAGCAGCGGGGTGCCGATCTCCAGCCAGTCGGCGCCGGCCTCGACCGCGATAGCGGCCATCCGCAGCCCGTCGTCGAGGTTCTTCAGGTCCAGGGAGACCTGGACGATGCCGTGGGTCAGGTCTTCGCGCCGCAGGCCGCGGATCGAGTGGCTCATGCTGTGGGTGCTCCTTCGGCGGAGGGGGTGGCGGCCGCGCGGCGGGCTGCATCGTGGTTGCGGACGCTGACCGCGGTCGACCCGCCGAACCAGCGGTCGCGGGCGTCGCGGAGGAAGGCCGCCGAGGCGCGCAGCTCCTCGATGCCGTTGACGCCGTCCTCGATGCTGATCCAGCCGTCGTAGCCGGCCTCGTTGAGGACGGTGAAGATGCCGGGGTAGTCGTTGAGGCCCCGGCCGATGACGCCGTGCTTGAGGGCGGGGGAGTAGCCGATGGTGCCGTCGGCCGACCGGAGGTCGTCGAGGTCGACGCCGGGCTCGACGAAGCGGTCGGAGGCCTGCATGGTGACCACCCGGTCGATGACGGTGCGCAGGAACCCGACCGGGTCGGCGCCGGCGACGAGGGCGTTGGACGGGTCGTACTGCACGCCGAAGTGCACCCGCTCGTCGATGCGGTCGAGCAGGGCGTGGAACACCTCGGGGCGCTGGGCGAACTCGGGATAGGCCCAGGTGCTCGCCTTGTAGTGGTTCTCGATGGCGAGCGTGATGCGCAGCTGCGCGGCGAGCGGGACGAGCCCGGTGATCGCCTCGGCCGCCCAGTCGAGGCCCTGCTCCAGGTGTACCTCGGGGTGGGCCTGGCCGCTGAGCACCCGGCAGGTGGCGCCGGGGCCGCCGAGCAGCGCGGTCGCGCGCATGAACGAGGCCTGCGCCTCGATCTCGCGGGCCCGCACGCCGGGGTCGGGGTTGGTGAAGTCGGGCGACGCGCACATCATCGGCATCTCGAAGCCGGCTCCGGCGATCGCGTCGGCGACGGTGGCGAGGTAGCCGTCGTCGGCGGACCAGAGAAAACCGGTGTGCAGTTCGAGCCCGTCGACGCCGAGCGTGCGAGCGTCCTCGATCCATTCGAAGACGGTTTTGCTGCGGCGGACGACCATCGCTTCGAGCTCGCCCTTGGGGAAGGCCGCGATCCTCATGGCCCGAGACCCTAGCACCAGAATGTGGGCGGAAGGCTACAGACTTTGGGAGTTTTCTGTTCTATTGTTGGTGCGCCCCGAGCATCCTGGAGGATCAGCCGCATGAAGGCCTTGGTCAAGTATGCCGACGAGAGCGGTGCCCTGGAGGTGCGTGACGTGCCAGAACCGGTCCTCGCGCCGGGAACTGTGATCGTCCGGCTGCACACGGTGGGGGTGTGCGGCTCCGACATCCATATGTGGCAGAACTCCCAGAGCAAGAGTTCGGTCGGCGTGCTGCCGGTGACGCTCGGCCACGAGTCGGCCGGCACCGTCACCGCCGTCGGCGACGGTGTCACCGGCTGGTCGGTCGGCGACCGCGTCGTGTGCGAGACCGCCGCGTCGATCTGCGGCGTCTGCGCCCTGTGCCGCGCCGGGCGGTACAACCTCTGCCCCCAGCGCCAGGGGTACGGGCTCAAGCGCGACGGCGCCATGGCTGAGTACATGCTGGCCGAGCCGCGCGTGCTGCACCGCATCCCCGACACCGTCTCCTTCGAGACCGCGGCGATGACCGAGCCGTTCGCGGTCGCCTACAACTGCGTCGTCGAGCGGGCCGCCGTCAGCCCCGGCGACCTCGTCGTCGTGCAGGGCGCCGGCGCGATCGGCATCCTCGCCCTGCAGATCGCGCTCCTGCGCGGTGCCGCCACCACCGTCGTGCTCGGCACCTCGATCGACGCCGGCCGGCTGGAGACCGCCAAGCAGCTCGGCGCCGACCACGTCCTCGACGTCACCCGGGAAGACCCCCGCGAGCTGGTCGCCTCGCTGCACGACGGCCTCGGCGCCGACCTCGTCGTCGACGCGACCGGGGTCAGCGCGGCGCTGCAGCAGTCGATGGAGCTGGTCCGCCCGGCCGGCGCCATCGCCAAGGTGGGCTGGGGGCCGCAGCCGCTCGGCTTCACCCTCGACCCGCTGGTGAAGAAGGCCGTCACGCTCTACGGCTGCTACTCCCACACGTGGAACACCTGGGAGAAGGTGCTGCGCCTGTTCGCCGACGGCAAGCTGGACACCGACCGGGTGCTCGGCGGGCTGTACCCGATCGAGCGCTGGGAAGAGGCGTTCACCGCGATGCGCCAGGGCGTGCACGTGAAGTCGGCGCTGCGGATGGAGCAGCCGTGACCGCACCGATCCGCCTCGGCATCGTCGGCCTCGGGGCGGTCGCCCAGGCCGTGCACCTCCCGCTGCTGTCCAAGCGGCGCGACCTCTACTCGATCGCCGCGATCTGCGACCTCTCGCCCGAGGTCGTGGCGGTGGTCGGCGACCGCTTCGGCGTGCCGGCCACCCGCCGGTTCGCCACCCTCGAGGACCTCCTCGACGCCGGCGGCCTCGACGCGGTCATGGTGCTCAACCGGGGCTCGCACTCGGCGCAGGTCCTCGCAGTGTTCGAGCGCGGGCTGCCGGTCTTCTGCGAGAAGCCGCTGGCCTACACCACCGCCGAGGTCGACGCGCTGATCGGCGCGGAGCCCGGCCTCGGCCGCCCGGCCATCCTGCTCGGCTACATGAAGCAGTACGACCCGGCGGTCCTCGCCGCCGCCGAGGCGCTCGCCGACGTCGACGACATCCGCATGATCGAGGCCTCGGTGCTGCACCCGACCGGCGCCTCGCAGCTCGCGCTCGCCCGGGTCGCCGGCCCGTCCGCGCCGCTGCCCCCGTCGGTGACCGCGGCCGGCGACGCCGAGGACCGGGCGCTGTGGGCCGCCGCCGTCGGCGACGCCGACGAGGCGACCTGGCGGGCCTACCGGGGCGCGCTGGTCAGCAGCCTCGCCCACGACCTGTCCATCATGCGGTCGTTCGGCGCCCCGCCGGCCACCGTCGAGTGGGCCGACATCTGGCGCCAGACCTCCAAGTACGCCGAGGTCGACCCCGGCCGCGACCGGCGCTCGTTCGGCGAGCACCCGCCGTCGATCAGCGCGGTCGGGTCGCTCGCCGGCGGCGGCCGCTGGTCGCTGTCCTGGCACTACCTGCCCGACTTTCCCGCCTACCGGGAGAGCATCCGGGTCGTGCACGGCCGCGGTACCGTCGAGCTCGTCTTCCCGTCGCCCTACCTGCTGCACGCGCCGACCGAGCTGACCGTCACCAGCCGCCAGGGTGCCGCCGAGCGGCGCGTCGTGCAGCGCAGCCCGATCGAGGCGTTCGAGACCCAGCTGGAGGCCTTCCACTCCATGGTCCGCTCCGGGGTCCCGCCCCGCTCGGACCTCGCCGCCGGCCGCGCCGACATCCTCGACTGCCAGCGGATCCTCGCCGCGTTCGCGGGCCGCACCGGCCTCGCGATCGGTGGCGAGGTCGGGAAGCTGGCCCGATGACGGACACACCCGAGCGGATCCGGACCGTCGTCGTCGGGTACGGCCTGGCCGGCGCCGTCTTCCACACGCCGCTCATCGAGGCCGACCCGGCGTACGAGCTCGCCGGCATCGTCACCGCCGATCCGCAGCGGGCGGCCGCCGCCGCGGCGAAGTACCCGCGGGCGCGGATCCTGCCGTCCGTGGACGCCGCGGCCGACGCCGGCGGGTTCGAGCTGGCGGTCGTCGCCGCCCCGACCCCGCACCACGTCGACGTCGCGTCGCGCCTGCTGTCGGCCGGCCTGGCCACCGTCGTCGACAAGCCCCTCGCCGTGCGCTCCGCCGACGCGCAGGCCCTGATCGACCTGGCGGCGGCGCGGGGCGTCGCCCTGACCGTCTTCCAGAACCGCCGCTGGGACGGCGACTTCCTGACCGTCCGCAAGCTCGTCGAGTCCGGCGCCCTCGGGCAGGTCCGGCGCTTCGAGTCACGCTTCGAATGGCTGTCGGCGCGGCCCCGGCCGGAATGGAAGAAGGGCACCGCCGGCCGCGACGGCGGCGGGGTCGCCTACGACCTCGGCTCCCACCTCATCGACCAGGCGATCCAGCTCTTCGGTCCGGTGAGCGCCGCGGTCCACGGCGAGCTCGACAGCCACGTGGCCGTCGTCAACGACGACGACACCTTCATCGCGCTGACCCACGAGTCAGGTGTCCGCTCCCACCTGTCGATGAGCAGCCTGGTCGCCCAGCGCGGCTTCCGCTTCCGCGTGCTCGGCGCCGAGTCGGCCTACACCAAGTGGGGCCTCGACCCGCAGGAGGCGCAGCTCGCCTCCGGCATGTCCCCACTGGACCCCGCCTTCGGCGTCGAGGACCCGTCCGCCTACGGCCGGATCGGCCGCGACGGCGCGCTGACCGCCGTGCCGACCGAGCACGGCGGCTACCGCGACTTCTACGCGCGGTTGGCGCTCGCGCTGCGCGGCGGCGGCCCGCTGCCCGTCGACCCCCGCGACGCCCTCGTCCCCATCCGCATCATCGAGGCCCTGCACGCCCGCACCCCGTGAATCCCCGGAAAGGCCCGTCCCTGTGCCCGCATCCCTGAACTCCCTGTCCCTGCAGCTCTACAGCGTCCGCAACGCCCTCGACGAGGACCTCGCCGGCACCCTCGCGCGGGTCGCCGAGATCGGCTACCGGCAGGTCGAGTGCTCCTACAAGCTCTACTCGCGCGGCCCCGAGGTCGCCGCGGCCCTGCGCGACAACGGCCTGTCGGTGGCGACGTTCACCTCGTCGCTCGTCGACACCGACCACGAGGCGATCTTCGCCGCCGCCGTGTCGCTGGGCGCCACGGCGGTGATCGACACCTACATCCCCGAGGAGTTCTGGACCAGCGAGGGGGACGTCGACCGGATCGCCGGCCACCTCAACCGGGCCGCGGCCGGCGCGGCGGCGCACGGGCTGCGGGTCGGGTACCACAACCACTGGTGGGAGCTGGAGCGGCAGTTCCGGGGCAAGACCGCCCTGGAACTCCTGGTCGACAAGGTCCGGCCGGAGGTCGTCCTGGAGATCGACGCCTACTGGGTCGCCGTCGGTGGCGCGGACCCGGTCGCCGTCGTGCGGGACTTCGGCGACCGGGTGCGGTTCCTGCACCTCAAGGACGGGCCGATCAGCCGCGACAACCTGCAGCAGCGCCCGGCCGGGCAGGGCCGGCTCCCGATCGACGCGATCCTGGCGGCGGCGCCGCAGGTCGAGGCCGGTGCCGTCGAGTTCGACGAGTACGCCGGCGACATCTTCGAGGGGATCGCCGCGAGCCACGCCTTCCTGTCCCAGCGCCTGGCCGGGGCCGCCGCATGAGCGCACCGGTCGGCGTCGGTGTCGTCGGTGCGGGGCGGATCAGCTCGCAGTACCTCGACAACCTCACGCGGTTCCCCGACCTGAACGTGGTGATGATCGCGGACCTCCTGCCGGAGCGGGCCGCCGCGCAGGCCGCCGCCTACGGGGTGCCGCACTCGGGCACCCCGGACGAGGCGCTGGCCCACCCCGGCATCGAGCTCATCGTCAACCTGACGATCCCGGCCGCCCACGCGGAGGTCTCGCTCGCCGCGCTGGAGGCCGGCAAGCACGTCTGGTCCGAGAAGCCGTTCGCGCTGTCCGTCGAAGACGGTGAGAAGCTGCTGGACGCCGCGTCCGCGCGCGGCCTGCGGATCGGCTGCGCGCCCGACACGTTCCTCGGCGCCGGCCTGCAGAGCGTCCGGCGGGCCGTCGAACGCGGCGACATCGGCGAGCCCCTCTCCGGCCTGACCCTCTTCGAGGTGCCCGGCCCGCAGGACGACCATCCCATCCTCAAGACGCTGCTGTCCCGCGGCGCCGGCCCGCTGTGGGACATGGGCCCGTACTACCTGACGGCGCTGACCCAGACCCTCGGCTCGTTCGCGAGCGTCTACGGCGTCGGGCGGATCGCCCGCCCGCGCCGGACCCCGCTCAACGGCCCGGGCGCCGGGATCGAGCACCGGGTCGAGGTCCCGACGCACGTGTCGTTCGTCAGCCGCTTCGCCGGCGGCCAGACCTCGTCGAGCACGCTGAGCTGGGACTCACCGCACCGCCGGGTCGGCCACGTGGAGATCGTCGGCAGCGAGGGGACGCTGTCGGTGCCGGACCCGAACGAGTTCACCGGGCCGGTACGGCTGCTGCGGCGCGGCTCGGCCGACTGGGTCGACGTGCCGGTCACCGGGCCGGTGGCCGGGCGCGGGCTCGGCGCGCTCGACATCGCGCGGGCCGTGCGGGCCGGACTGCCGCACCGGGCCGACGGGCGGCTGGCGTTCCACGTGCTGGAGACGATCGCGGCGGTGACGGCGTCGATCGAGTCCGGCACGCCGGTCAAGGTCACCAGCCGGGCGCCGCACGTGGAGCCGGTACCGGAGGACTGGGACCCGTACGCCCGCACCCTCTGAGGTCAGCAGTTGCCGGCGTTCACCCGCCCAAGCCTGCTGGGTAGTGGCGCCGGGTGATGCCGGCGCCGGCGGTGTGGCCTGCGTGTGAGCCTGGTTTGAGGCGGTCTCGTCGGGTCGGTCGCGCGAAGAGAATCCGGTCATGGATTACGACGAGGCTCTCGGAGCCGGATGCACCTGCCACTGGAGTCGCTGCAGCGCGCGCATCGACCTGCTCGACGGCAGCTGCATCGAAGACGTCTGGCACGAACTCGACCAACCCGACCCAAGATGCGCGGTGCACCGTCGAACGGAGGACTGATCATTGCATCGCCCGCCCGAGCCGTCCGCCCTCGCCCCGCCGTGCAACCGCGCCGGCGGGGCGTCGCGCCGTTCGGGCGTCGGACCTGGCGGATGAGGCGGCGTGTGAGCGCTCCTGCGGTCGGAGCGGGGCACGGACGGAGATTGCCGGGCGTCCGCGCCGAGTGGGTGATCTCGTTGTGAGAAATCCCTGCCAACCGACCCGGGCCTGAGCCGGGAACTGCCAGCATCGGTCATTGCCAGCCGTACGGCGTCAGTTTCGTCGTGTCATCGAGTCGGCGTCGTCGGGCCGCATCCCGAGGCCACCGGCGACCGGCACGCCGACGCCGGGCCGGTAATCGACGAGTCCGCCATCGACGTCGGACTCGACCTCGTGAATACGGTGATGCAGCCATGACACAGCTCGCGACCCCGGAACCCGTCTCCGCCGATCCGGTCGACTCTCCACCGCCGCCACCGGCAAAGCCGGCCCAGAAACGGGCGCGGCTGGTCGGGGTCGACGCCGCCCGGGGCGTGTCCCTGCTCGGCATGATCACCCTGCACGCCCTGTACGAGGCCGACGCGGCCGGCCGCCCGACCTGGTCGGACCTCGCGTTCAGCGGCAAGGCCGCGGCCGCGTTCGCACTGCTCGCCGGGGTCGGCGTCACCTTCGCGACCGGCCGCCGGCCGGTCCGCCGCGCCGACGCCGGGCCCACGGTGGCGATGCTCGCCGTCCGCGCGCTGGCGATCGGTACGATCGGCCTGTTCCTCAGCGGCTCCGACACGGTGCTGAACTCGGTGATCCTGCCCTACCTCGCCGTGGTGTTCCTGCTGGCCATCCCGCTGGTGTTCCTGCCGACCTGGGCCGTGGCCGTGATCGGCGTGGCCCTGGCCACCGCCGGGCCGGCGGCCAACCACATCCTGCTGCCGCACCTGCCGGATCCCAGCCTGGCGAACCCGACGTTCGCCCGCCTGGCCGACGATCCGGTCGGAATGCTCACCGAACTGTCGCTCACCGGCTTCTACCCGTCGCCGGCCTGGCTGGCCTACATGTGCGCCGGGATCCTCATCGGCCGGCTGAACCTGGCCAAGGTCCGGGTCGCGGCCGCACTGCTCGCCGGCGGCACGGTCCTCGCCGTCGCCGCGCCGGCGGCCTCGTCCTTCCTGCTGCACCGGTACGGGCTGGCGCACATCTGGGCGGCGCAACCGGCCAGCGGGCTCAGCGTGGCGGAGACGAACGAACTGCTGCTGTTCGGCGGCAACGGCTACACCCCGTCGTCGACGTGGTGGTGGCTGGCCATCGACACCCCGCACACCAGCACCCAGTTCGACATCCTGGGCACCACCGGGATCGCCGTGGCCGTGCTCGGCCTCCTGCTGCTGATCGGCCACGTGAACGTCCGGAGCCTGCGCCGCCTGACCACGGCCGTGCTGACGCCCCTGGCCGCGGCCGGCAGCATGACCCTGAGCTTCTACACCGTGCACGTCATGTTCATCAACTCCGACTACGACACCTACAGCGCGACAACCGGCTGGCTCGTCCAGATCATCGCCGTGGTGCTCATCGCGCTCGTCGTGCGGTACACCGTGGGCCGCGGCCCGCTGGAGGCCGTCGTCGTCGCGCTGGCCACCCGCGCCCGCCGGCTGGCGGCCACCGCGCTGCCCCG
>NZ_JBEXCY010000285.1:0-13033 GCF_040605515.1 Dactylosporangium sp. NPDC005572
TCCTGTTCAAGGACCTGATGCCCCTGTTCGCCGACGGGCCGGCGTTCGGCGCGGCGATCGACGCGATCGTCGACGAGCAGGGCGCGGAGACGTTCGACGTGGTCGCCGGGATCGAGGCGCGCGGGTTCGTGATCGCCGCCGCGGTGGCCTACGCGACCGGCAAGGGCGTCGTGCCCGTCCGCAAGGCCGGCAAGCTGCCCCGGGAGACGGTGGCGGCCACCTACGCGCTGGAGTACGGCGAGGCGACCCTGGAGGTCCACGCCGACGCCTTCATCGCCGGGGAGCGGGTGCTCGTCGTCGACGACGTGCTCGCCACGGGCGGGACCGCGGCCGCGACCCTCGGCCTCGTCGAGCGGGCGGGCGGCACGGTGAGCGGCTTCAGCGTGTTCCTGGAGCTTTCGTTCCTGTCCGGCCGGGGGCGGCTGGAAGGACGTCCGGTTCATGCCCTGTTGACCGTCTGAGCGGCACTTTTGTTGCACGGAAATGTCGGCGGGGCCGGGTACGATTGGCGTTCCTACGTTGTCGGCGATGAGGAGCGGCCGGTGACCGGCGACATCGCACCCCCCATTGAGGGTACGGTCGACCACGTGCAGGATGAACCGCGGCAGGACACGCCCACGACCCCCGAGCCGGAGACGGCCGAGGCAGGTGGCGTGGTGCTGCAGTTCCCCGTGGCGCCGAACCAGTCCGAGACGCCGCAGCGGCGGGCGACCGACCGCCGCCCGGCCGGCGACCCGGTAGGGGAGGACACCGAGGACCTGACCGAGGCCAGCACCATGACCGGCGCCGCCCTGGGCCTGGTCGGCGCCGCGCCGACCGGCCGGCGGGTCCGCGCCCGGCTGGCCCGGTTCAACGCGCCCTGGCAGAGCCCGCAGGTCAGCGAGGTCCTCGAGCCGCTGATCGCGCAGCACAAGGCGAGCCACCCGAAGGCCGACGTGCGCCTGCTCCAGCGGGCCTACGACATGGCCGAGCACTTCCACAAGGGGCAGTTCCGCAAGTCCGGCGACCCCTACATCACGCACCCGCTCGCGGTCGCCACCATCCTCGCCGACCTGGGGATGGACACCACCACGCTGGTCGCCGCGCTGCTGCACGACACCATCGAGGACACCGAGTACACGATCGAGCGCATGCAGGTCGACTTCGGTGGCGAGGTCACGCTGCTCGTCGACGGCGTGACCAAGCTCGACAAGGTCAAGCTGGGCGACGCGGCGAAGGCCGAGACGATCCGCAAGATGGTCGTGGCCATGGCCAAGGACCCGCGGGTGCTGGTCATCAAGCTCGCCGACCGGCTGCACAACATGCGCACCCTGACCTTCCTGCCCCGCCCCAAGCAGGAGCAGAAGGCCAAGGAGACGCTGGAGATCCTGGCCCCGCTCGCGCACCGCCTGGGCATGAACACGATCAAGTGGGAGCTGGAGGACCTGGCGTTCCGCACGCTGTTCCCCAAGCGCTTCGACGAGATCAGCCGGCTCATCGCCGAACACACCCCGCAGCGCGACTCGCTGCTGCGCACGGTGACCCAGAAGGTCGCCACCGACCTGCGCGCGGCGAAGATCAAGTCTGAGGTGACCGGCCGCCCGAAGCACCTCTACTCCGTCTACCAGAAGATGATCGTCCGCGGCCGCGACTTCGGCGACATCTACGACCTGGTCGGCGTGCGCATCCTGGTCGACACCGTCCGCGACTGCTACGCGGCACTCGGCGTGATCCACGCGAACTGGCAGCCCGTGCCGGGCCGGTTCAAGGACTACATCGCCATGCCGAAGTTCAACATGTACCAGTCGCTGCACACGACGGTCATCGGCCCCACCGGCAAGCCGGTCGAGCTGCAGATCCGCACCTACGCGATGCACCGCACCGCGGAGTACGGTATCGCCGCCCACTGGCGCTACAAGGAGACGAAGAACGCCACGATCGCCGGCCCGCCGGCGCACATCGACGAGATGACGTGGCTGCGGCAGCTGCTCGACTGGCAGCGCGAGGCGAGCGACCCGAGCGAGTTCCTCGACGCGCTGCGCTTCGACCTGTCCAGCCAGGAGGTGTATGTCTTCACGCCGAAGGGCGACGTGATCGCGCTGCCCACCGGCTCGACCCCGGTCGACTTCGCCTACGCGGTGCACACCGAGGTCGGCCACAAGTGCATCGGCGCGCGGGTCAACGGCAAGCTCGTGCCCCTCGAGAGCACGCTGTCCAACGGCGACGTCATCGAGATCTTCACCTCGAAGTCGGAGACCGCCGGCCCGACCCAGGACTGGCTGGGCTTCGTCAAGAGCCCGCGGGCGCGCACGAAGATCCGGCAGTACTTCAACAAGGAGCGCCGCGAGGAGGCGATCGAGGCCGGCAAGGAGGCGATCGTCAAGGCGATGCGCAAGCAGGGCCTGCCCCTGCAGCGCCTGCTGACCTCCGAGTCGCTCATGACGATCGCCCGCGAGCTGCACCTCGCCGACGTCGCCGCCCTGTATGCGGCCGTCGGCGACGGCCAGGCCTCCGCCCAGTCGGTCGTCCAGCGCCTGGTCGCCGGTTACGGCGGCGAGGAGGGCGCGGTCGAGGACATCGCCGAGACCGCCATCCCGACCCGCCCGGCCCGCACCCGCACCGGCGCCTCCGACCCCGGCGTCGAGGTCCTCGGCGTCGACGACGTCTGGATCAAGCTGGCCCGCTGCTGCACCCCCGTCCCGGGCGACGCCGTCTTCGGCTTCGTGACCCGCTCCGGCGGCGTGAGCGTCCACCGCGACGACTGCGCCAACGCGGCCGACCTGAAGGAGCAGCCGGAGCGCGTCCTGGAGGTGAGCTGGAAGCCGACGAGCGCGTCGACGTTCCTGGTCGCCATCCAGGTGGAGGCCCTCGACCGCCACAAGCTCCTGGCCGACGTGACCCGCGTCCTGTCCGACGAGAAGGTCAACATCCTCTCCGCGACGGTGACGACGACGCGCGACCGGGTGGCGATCAGCCGCTTCAGCTTCGAGATGGCCGACCCGAAGCACCTCAACCACCTGCTGGCCGCCGTGCGCCGCATCGACGGCGTCTACGACGCCTACCGCGTCACGTCCGGCGCCTGACCGACCCCGTCCCTCCCCGCGGCCCTGGGTCACCCTGCGGGGCTGCCGTGGACTCACCACGCGGCCCTGGGTGGCCAGGGCGCCGTCCGCGGACTGCGCGCGGCGTGGTCACCGTGCGGCTCTGGTCGCCCTGCGCGCGTCGTGGGGGTCACCGCGCGGGCCTATGCGGGCTGCGCGCGTCGTCGGTGGTGGGCTGGGCAGGCTGCGCGCGGCGTGGGTCAGCGCGCGGGTCTGGGTGGCCTGGGCAGGCTGCGCGGGTCGTCGGTCACCTTGACCGAGTGGGTGGTCGCCCTGGGCCGCGTGCGGTCTCCCTGCCCGGCTCGGGCGGTTTCCCTACCCCTCGGGCGGGTCTCCCTACCCCCTCGGGCGTCCCCTGTCCGCCGCGTGCGGGCTCCGTGTGCGTGCGGGTTGCGTGTCCAGGCTCTTGCGGGCTTCTGACCCGCCTGGCTTAGCTCGTTTTGTCCCATTGTGGTCGCGCTCGGCCGTGTCCCGCCATGATCAAGGGAAACTTCTGGTCGCTATGACAGCCGCATACTTCCCTTGATCATGGAGCGGGCGGTCGGGGCTCGGCGGAGGGCCCAGTGGGTGCGAAAGTTCCATCCGAACGGCGACGGGCCGCGAGCCTCCCGCAGGAGGGTCGCGGCCCGTCGGGCCGTTCGGGTCAGCCCTGCGCCGGGCTGATCGTCATCGTATTGATCTTGACCTCGGTCTTCGGGGCGCCGTCGCCCTCGCTCTGCGAGTTGGCGTCCGGGACCACACCGCCGTCGGCCACCTTCTTCACCAGGTCCAGGCCCTCGGTGACCTTGCCCAGGACCGTGTAGTCGGCCTGCAGGGACTCGATGTCCTTGTACACGATGAAGAACTGGCTGCCCGACGACGACGGGTCCTGCGTCTTGGCGATCGCCACCATGCCCTCGGTGTACGCCGGGCGGCGGCCGGTGGGCAGGTTCTCCTCGGCGTAGCGGTACGTCGGACCGCCCAGGCCGGTCGCGGACGGGTCGCCGCACTGCAGCACGTAGATGCCCGAGGTCACCAGGCGGTGGCACTTCGAGCCGTCGAAGAACTGCTTGCTCGCCAGGTACGTGAAGCTCGCCGCGGCGCAGGGGGCGTGCGCGGTGTCCATCTCGATCTTGATCTTGCCGACCGAGGTGTCGAGCGTCATCAGCTGGGTCCCGGTGCGGGGCTCGCCGGACGTGGGCGGGGTGCCGACGTCCTTGACCTCCTTGGGGATCTCCGGCTTCGGCGACGCCGACGGGTCGACGAGCGGCAGCCAGGTGCAGGCGGCCGGGGTGGCGGACGCCGAGGGGTCGGCCCCCGCCTCGGTCGCCTTCTTGTCGTCGCCGGTCAGCGCGTACACGAGCCATGCCACGCCGAGCAGGACCGCCAGACTGCCCGCGCCGATGGCGATCGTCGTGTTCCTGCGCCGTCGGTGCTTGGACCTCTCGGCGCGATCGGCCATCTCCCGCTCCAGCCGCGCACGTGCCGCGGCACGCTGGCGGTCCCGGTTGGTGGTCACGGTCGGTACTCCTTGCTCAACGGGGATGGATGGGTGACTTACGACTGGCTGGAGGCGCTCGCCGCCGGCGAGGCGGAGGCCGACGGGCTGCCCGAGGTCGACGCCGACGGCGAGGCCGCCGGCTCCTCCGGCGCCACGTCGGTGACGGTCAGCGAGCTGATCTTGACGTCCTGGTTCGGCTTGCCGCCGCCGGCCTGGTTGCTGCCGTCGTTGCCGGCCTCGCCGATCTTGGTCAGCACGTCCAGACCGCCGACGATCGTGCCGAAGATCGTGTAGTCGGCGGGGTACTGCACGTCCTTGAAGACCAGGAAGAACTGGCTGCCGTTGCTGTCCGGCTCGGACGAGTGCGCCATGGCCAGGGTACCGGCCGGATACAGCGCGTTGCCCGTCGACGAGGCGTCGGCCGAGGCGGAGGCCGAGGGGTCGACGACCGGCGACGGCACGTTCTCGTTCGGGAAGCGGTAGGCCGGGCCGCCGCTGCCGGAGCCCGAGGGATCGCCGCACTGCAGGATCGAGTCGGTCAGCCGGTGGCAGGTGGTGTTGTCGAAGAACTTCTTGCTGGCCAGGTAGGTGAAGCTCTCCACCGTGCACGGCGCCTTGCTCGGGTCGAGCTTCGCCGTGACGGTGCCCTGGCCGAGCGAGATGGTCATCGTCTTCACGCCGTTCTTGAGGATGTCGTTCGTGCGCGGCTTGCCCACGTCGACGATCCCGGAGCCGGCCTCCACCGAGGTCCAGGCGCACTCCGAGGCGCGGACCGGTTCGGGCTCGAACCCGCCGGTCTTCCAGATGACGACGAGGACGATCAGGGCGAGCGCCACCGCACTGCCGATGCCGGCCTGCCACTGGCGGCGCCGCCGCGCCGCGGCCGCTCGTCGCGCGATCTGCCGCTCGGTCTTCGCCCGCGCCAGAGCCCGCTGCCGGGCCTTACTGGAAGCCACCTGCGCTCCCCTCCAGGAAAATACATTTGGGTGCCACGTCACACGCCCGCCAGAGTGTACGGGTAGAACCCGGAATGCGGGTCGCCGCCCGGTCACGGTTCGCTGTGCCTGACCTCCGGATAGGGTTTACGAGGTCTTCAGCGACCGGATTCAGGACATCGACAGGGAGGAGCGCCGCGTGCTCGTCGCCGGCTTTCCTGCCGAGGCGTTCGGGACGAACTGCTTTGTCGTCGCCCCGGCCCCCGGCGAGCAGTGCGTGGTGATCGACCCGGGCATCGGCGTCACCGACCGGCTCGACGAGGTGCTCGCGGAGCACCGGCTCCAGCCGGCCGCGGTCCTGCTCACGCACGGCCACCTGGACCACACCTTCTCGGTGACGCCGGTCTGCGGAGCGCGCGGCATCACGGCGTACATCCACCCGGACGACGGCGAGATGCTCAAGGACCCGACGAAGGGCCTGAGCACCGACCTCACCGCACTGTTCGGCGGGCGCCTGACCTGGACCGAGCCCGACGACGTGGCGCCGCTGGAGGACGGCCTGGTGCTGCGCATCGCCGGCCTCGAGCTGACCGTCGACCACGCGCCCGGCCATACCCGCGGGTCGGTGATGTTCCGCAGCGAGGGCACCTGCTTCAGCGGCGACGTGCTCTTCCGCGACTCGATCGGACGCACCGACCTGCCGGGCGGCAGCATGAGCCAGATGCTCGCGAGCCTGCGCGACAAGGTGCTCACGCTGCCCGACGAGACCGTCGTCCTGCCCGGCCACGGCTCCCAGACCACCATCGGCCGCGAGCGCGCCCGCAACCCTTACCTGCGTGAGGCCGCCGAGGCCCCCCGAAAAGGCTGGTAACCGATGTCCCTTTCCGCCTCGCTGTCCGGCTTCCCGGAGTGGACGCCCGCGCAGCGCATCGTCGAGCAGCAGGTCCTGGACCGGCTGCGCCGCACCTTCGAGCTCTACGGCTTCTCCTCGCTGGAGACGCGCGCGGTCGAGCCGCTCGACCAGCTGCTGCGCAAGGGCGAGACCTCCAAGGAGGTGTACACGCTGCACCGCCTCCAGGCCGCCGAGGGTGAGGAGGAGGCGAGCCTGGGGCTGCACTTCGATCTGACCGTTCCGTTCGCGAGATACGTGCTGGAAAACGCCGGTAGGTTGCAGTTTCCCTTCCGGCGGTACCAGATCCAAAAGGTCTGGCGGGGAGAAAAGCCCCAGGAAGGTCGGTATCGGGAATTTCTCCAGGCCGACATCGACATCGTCGACCGGGACACCCTGCCGTCGCACTACGAGGCCGAGATCCCGCTGGTCATCGGCGACGCGCTGCGCTCGCTGCCGATCCCGGCCGTCAAGATCATGGTGAACAACCGCAAGCTCTGTGAGGGCTTCTACCGCGGCCTCGGCCTGGCGGAGCCCGACGAGGTGCTGCGCACCGTCGACAAGCTCGACAAGATCGGCCCCGACCGGGTCCACGCGGCCCTCACCGGCGGCGGCGCCACCGACGCCCAGGCCAAGGCCGTCCTCGCCCTGGCCGAGATCCGCTCCGCCGACGCGTCGTTCGAAGCGGCCGTGCGCGGCCTCGGCGTCGAGCACCCACTGCTCGACGAGGGCGTCGCCGAGCTGGTCGCGGTGGTCGAGACCGCCCGCGAGCACGCCCCGGGCCTGGTCGAGGCCACGCTGAAGATCGCCCGCGGCCTCGACTACTACACCGGCACCGTGTACGAGACGGAGATGGCCGGCTACGAGCAGTTCGGCTCGATCTGCTCCGGCGGGCGGTACGACAACCTCGCCAGCGCCGGCAAGGACGTGTTTCCCGGCGTCGGCATCTCGATCGGCGTCTCCCGCCTGCTCGGCCTGCTGTTCAAGGAGCACGCGATCGCGGCCTCCCGGCCGGTGCCGACGGCGGTGCTGGTGGCCCTGTGGAGCGACGAGGACCGGCCGGTCAGCAACCGCATCGCCGCCGCCCTGCGCGCCCGGGGCATCGCCACCGAGGTCGCGCCGGCGCCGGCCAAGCTCGGCAAGCAGATCCGCTACGCCGAGCGCCGCGGGATCCCGTACGTCTGGTTCCCGGCCAACGGCGACGTCCCGGACCAGGTCAAGGACATCCGCTCCGGTGAGCAGGTCGCCGCGGACAGCGCCGGGTGGAACCCCCCGGCCGAGGACATGGCGCCGACCCTGCAGTGAAAGAATGGGCCGTCTTGCGTAGTTCGCCGAAGGAGACCCTGTGATCCGATCCCATGAGTCCGGCACCCTGCGGGGGACCGATGCCGGCACCACCGTGACGCTGGCCGGGTGGGTGGCCCGCCGCCGCGACCACGGCGGCGTGATCTTCGTGGATCTCCGGGACGCCTCCGGCGTGGTCCAGGTCGTGTTCCGCGAGGAGATGGCGGCCGCCCACGCCCTGCGCAACGAGTACTGCGTGCTCGTCACGGGCGAGGTGCGGGCCCGGCCGGCCGGCAACGAGAACCCCGACCTGCCCACCGGCGCCGTCGAGGTGGTCGCCGCCGCGCTGGAGGTGCTGTCCGAGGCCGCGCCGCTGCCGCTGCCGGTCGACGACGGCGACCCCGCCAGCGACGACGTGCGGTACCGCTTCCGCTATCTCGACCTGCGTCGCTCCGGCCCCCACAAGGCCATGAAGCTGCGCTCCCGGGCCAACCAGATCGCCCGCAACCTGCTCGCCGACCGGGACTTCGTCGAGGTGGAGACCCCGACGCTGACCCGGTCGACGCCCGAGGGTGCCCGCGACTTCCTGGTGCCGGTGCGCCTGCAGCCCGGCACGTGGTACGCGCTGCCCCAGTCGCCGCAGTTGTTCAAGCAGCTGCTCATGGTCGGCGGCCTCGAGCGGTACTACCAGATCGCCCGCTGCTACCGCGACGAGGGCTTCCGGGCCGACCGCCAGCCGGAGTTCACCCAGCTGGACATCGAGATGTCGTTCGTCACCCAGGACGACATCGTCGAGCTCGGCGAGGCGATCGTGCGGGCGCTGTGGTCCGACCTGGCCGGGCACGAGATCGCCGGCGAGATCCCGAAGCTGACCTGGCACGACGCCATGGCGCGGTACGGGTCGGACAAACCCGACCTGCGGTACTCGGTGGAGCTCACCGAGCTCACGGAGTACCTGCGCGGCACCGAGTTCCGGGTGTTCGCCGGCGCCATCGACGCGGGCGGCTACGTGGGCGCGGTCGTCATGCCGGGCGGCGCCACCCAGACCCGCAAGGAGCTCGACGGCTGGCAGGACTGGGCGAAGGCGCGCGGCGCGCGGGGCCTGGCCTACGTCGTGCTCGACGCCGAGACCGGCGAGCCGCGCGGCCCGGTCGCCAAGAACCTCTCCGAGGCCCACCTGGCCGGCCTGGCCGACGCCGTCGGCGCCAAGCCGGGCGACGCGGTCTTCTTCGCCGCCGGGGCCGAGCGGCGCGAGGCCCAGGAGCTGCTGGGCGCGGCCCGCATCGAGATCGCCCGGCGGGCCAAGTTGGTCGACGAGAGCGCCTGGGCGTTCTGCTGGGTGGTCGACGCGCCGATGTTCGAGCCCACCGACCCCGACGCCGGCGGCACCGGCGGCGGCGCCAAGGGCTGGACGGCCGTGCACCACCCGTTCACGTCGCCGAACCGCGACTGGATCGAGCGCTTCGAGGAGTCGCCGGGCGAGGCCCTCGCCTACGCCTACGACATCGTCTGCAACGGCAACGAGATCGGCGGCGGCTCGGTCCGTATCCACCGGGCCGACGTGCAGAAGCGGGTCTTCGAGGTGCTCGGCATCGGCGCCGACGACGCCGCCGACAAGTTCGGCTTCCTGCTGGAGGCGTTCAAGTACGGGCCGCCCCCGCACGCCGGCATCGCCTTCGGCTGGGACCGCATCTGCATGCTGCTGGCCGGCGCCGAGTCGATCCGCGAGGTCATCGCCTTCCCGAAGACGGGCGGCGGTTACGACCCGCTCACCGGCGCGCCCACGCCGATCACCGCGGAGCAGCGGGCCGAGGCCGGCGTCGACGCCAAGCCGAAGGCACCTGTTCCGCACGCCGTCACCGTCCCGGTCGAGCGTTCGAACTGAGCGGTTACCTGTCAGTCGGCCCCCGACTGTAGGGTCGGGGGCCGTGGACGGGTTGTTCGAGGTGCAGTCGTCGGTGGGCAGCGGTGATCCCGCGGTCACTGGCGGTTTCGACACGGTCGCGCACGACGCGCCGCTCGCCGTGCGCATGCGCCCGGCCACCCTCGACGAGCTGGTCGGCCAGGAGCACCTGCTGGCGCCGGGCGCGCCGCTGCGCCAGCTGGTCGGCGGGGCGTCGCCGATGTCGGTGATCCTCTGGGGCCCGCCCGGCTCCGGCAAGACCACGATCGCGCACCTGGTGGCCGGCGCCACCGACCGGCGGTTCGTCGCCCTGTCGGCCCTGTCGGCCGGCGTGAAGGACGTGCGCGGCGTCATCGACACGGCCCGCAAGGAGCGCCGCCGCGGCGGCCCGCCCACCGTGCTGTTCATCGACGAGGTGCACCGCTTCAGCAAGACCCAGCAGGACTCGCTGCTGGCCGCGGTCGAGGACCGGACGGTCACGCTGCTCGCCGCGACCACCGAGAACCCGTACTTCTCCGTGATCTCGCCGCTGCTCTCCCGCTGCGTGCTGCTCACCCTCCAGCCGCTGACCGAGCAGGCCGTCCGCACGCTCCTGCGCAGGGCGGTCACCGATCCGCGCGGGCTCGACGGCGCCGTGACGCTCGCGCAGCCGGCGGAGGACCATCTGGTACTGCTGGCAGGCGGCGACGTCCGCAAGGCGCTCACGGCGCTGGAGGCTGCGGCGGGGGCCGCGCTCGCGCAGGACCTGACCGAGGTCGACCTGGTCACCGCGGAGAAGGCGGTCGACGTCGCGGCGCTGCGCTACGACCGGGCCGGCGACGAGCACTACGACGTGGTCAGCGCGTTCATCAAAAGCATCCGCGGCTCCGACGTCGACGCCGCCCTGCACTACCTGGCCCGCATGATCAGCGCCGGCGAGGACGCCCGCTTCATCGCCCGCCGGATGGTGATCTCGGCCAGCGAGGACATCGGCATGGCGGACCCCACGGCCCTGCCCGTCGCGACCGCCGCCGCCCACGCGGTCGAGTACGTCGGCCTGCCTGAGGTCCAGATCGTCCTGGCCCAGGCGGTCATCCACCTCGCCCTCGCCCCGAAGTCCAACGCGGTCGTCGCCGCGATCGGCGCCGCCATGGCGGACGTCCGCGCGGGCCACGGGGGTGCAGTTCCCGCGCATTTACGCGATTCGCATTACAAGGGGGCGGCCCGGGTCGGGCACGGCCAAGGGTACAAATATCCCCACGACGACCCCAGAGGCGTTGTGACGCAACAGTACGCGCCGCAGGGGCTCGGCGACCGGGAGTACTACCGCCCGACGGGCCATGGCGCTGAACGCGCGGTGGCGGAACGATTGCCGAAACTGCGGCGTATCGTGCGGGGGACCGGAGCGGCCACCGACACGGCCGCCGCCCCGGACACGAGCAGCGTGGAGGAGCGGCACCGGTGACTTCGGGTCGAGACGAGGCCAAGAAGCGGCGCGGCCGCGGCAAGGCCGAAGAAGGCCCGAGCGACGAGGACCTGGGCTGGCTCGCGGACCTGCGCGGCACGCGCGGCGACGACGCCCCGGACCTGAGCTACGGCGGCCCGCCCCCGATCCAACGCGACGTCCTCGACCAGGTGAACCCGCCGGCACCGCCGCAGCCCCGCGCTCCCGAGCCGACCCAGGCCTGGCGCGCCCCGGCAGCACCCGACGCTTCCCCGGGCCGCCGGTCTCCCGCGGCGCCCGATGCTCCCCAGGGCCGGCAGGCTCCGTCGGCGCCTGGCGCTTCCCAGGGTCGGCGGTCTCCCGCGGCGCCTGAGGCTTCCCAGGGTCGGCGGTCTCCGGCGGCGCCCGACGCTTCCCAGGGCCGGCAGGCTCCGGCGGCGCCTGATACTTCCCAGGGTCGGCGGTCTCCCGCGGCGCCTGACGCTTCCCAGGGTCGGCGGGCTCCGGGAATGCCTGACGCCTCTCAAGGCCGGCGGGCTCCGGGGGCGCCTGATGCTTCGCAAGGCCGGCGGGCTCCCGCGGCGCCCGAGCCGACCCAGGCGTGGCGTGCCCCGGCCGCTCCTACGCCGCCGCCGGCATCGGAGCCGGCGCGGGGCCGACGCGGTGGCGCTCCGGACGCGGCCGAGCCTGTCACGGGCCGGCGCGGCACCGAGCCTCCCACCGGCCGCACCGGCAGCTCCGACGCGCCGTCCGGCCGCGCGGCGGTCTCCGCGGGCCGCCCGGGCGCCCCGGACGCCGGCCCCGGCCGGGCGAGCGTGCCCGACCAGCGCCCGCCGTCCGCCGAGCCGCCGTCCGCCCCGGTGTGGCCGCCGCGCCCGGAGGAGTCGCCGTCGGGCCGTCGTCGCGCGTCCGGGGATCCGTCGTACGAGTCGCCCTCCGGCCGCCGCCGCGCCGAGGAGACGTTCGAGTCGCCGTCCGGTGGTCGTCGCCGGGCGGACGAGGCCTTCGAGTCCTCGTCCGGCCGTCGCCGCGCCGAGGAGGCGTCCGAGTCGCCGTCGGGTGGTCGTCGCCGGGCGGACGAGGCGTTCGAGTCCCCGTCGGGCCGCCGTCGCGCGCAGGAGGCGTTCGAGTCGCCGTCCGGGCGCCGCCACGCGGCTCCGGACGAGGCCGCCGAGTCACCGTCCGGCCGCCGCCACGCCGCTCCCGACGAGTCCCCGTCGGGCCGCCGCCGTGCGCTCCCGGACGACGAGCCGTCGTCGGGCCGCGGCCGTGCGCTCCCTGAGCAGGAGTCGCCGTCCGGCCGTGGTCGGGTGCCTGAGCAGGAGTCGCCGTCCGGCCGTGGTCGTGTGGTGCCTGAGCAGGAGTCGCCGTCCGGCCGCCGCCGTGCGCTCCCGGACGACGAGTCGCCGTCCGGCCGCGGTCGTGCGCTCCCTGACCAGGAGTCCCCGTCGGGCCGGCGTCGCGCGAATCCTGACGAGGAGTCGCCTTCCGGGCGCCGCCGCGCGAACCCGGACGACGAGTCGCCGTCCGGGCGCCGCCGGGCCGCCGAGTCCTGGCGCCAGGAGTCGCCCTCCGGCCGCCGCCCCGGCGCTCCCGACGGCGACGGCCCCGGCAGGCGCGCGGAGCCCGCGGGCCGCCACGGGGCCGCCGAGCCCACTACCGGCCGCCGCGACGCCCAGGGCACCGGCCGCGCGACCACCCAGGGCGGCCTCCGCCCCGGCGCTCCCGGCCAGGACCGCAGCGGCGACCCGCAACACGGCGCAGGCTCCCCGCGAGGCACCGGACCGGACCGTGGCGCTGGCCCGGACCGTGGCGGCGACTCGCAACACGGCGCGGGGTCCCAGCGCGGCGCCAGCGCAGGTCGCGGTGCCGGTCCAGACCGCGGCGCCGGCCCACAGCATGGAGCGGACCGCGGTGCCGGTCCGCAGCACGGTGCCGGCTCCGAACGCGGCGCCGGCTCGCAGCGTGGCCCGCAGGGCGACCAGCACCCGGGCACCCACGGCGGCCCGCGCTCCCCGGGCCAGCCCGGCCAGCAGGGC
>NZ_JBEXCY010000286.1:0-13006 GCF_040605515.1 Dactylosporangium sp. NPDC005572
GCCCACAACGACCGCGGCAACACCCCCCGCCGCAACGCCCCCACCATCTTCACCACACCAGCCACACCCGCAGCCGCCTGCGCATGCCCAATATTCGACTTCACCGACCCCAACCACAACGGCACACCCCGACCACCAAACACCTCATCCAACGCCCGCACCTCAATCGGATCCCCCAACCCCGTCCCCGTCCCATGCCCCTCCACCACATCCACCCCATCCCGACCCACACCCGCCTCGGCAAGCCCCCGCCGCACCAACTCCACCTGCGCCACCCCCGACGGCGCCGTCAACCCATTACTCGCCCCATCCTGATTCACCACCACCGACCGGATGACAGCCAGGACCCGGTGCCCACGCTCCACAGCAACCGACAGACGCTCCAGCACCAGCACACCCGCACCCTCACCCCAACCCACCCCATCCGCACCCGCAGCGAACGACCGGCACCGCCCATCCCGCGACAACCCACCCTGCCGGGAGAACTCGATGAAGGACCCCGGCGTCGACGACACCGTCACACCGCCGGCGAGGGCCGTCTCGCACTCGCCGAGCCGCAGCGACCGCACCGCCGCCTGCATGGCGACCAGCGACGACGAGCAGGCGGTGTCGAGGGTCACCGCGGGCCCGCGCAGCCCCAGCACGTAGGCGAGGCGGCCGGACGCGACGCTCCCCGTGGAACCGACGCCGACCAGGCCTTCGACCGTTCCGGGGACCCGGCCCGCGAGCCGCGCCGAGTACTCGGTGTACATCAGCCCCAGGAACACGCCGACGGGCCTGCCCCGCAGCGCCGACGGTACGATCCCGGCGTCCTCGAGGGCCTCCCAGCCGACCTCCAGGGCGATGCGCTGCTGCGGGTCCATGGCGAGCGCCTCGCGGGGCGACACCCCGAAGAACTCCGCGTCGAAGCCGGCCGCGTCGTAGAGGAACCCGCCCTCGCCGGTGTACGAGTGCCCCACCGCGCCGGTGCCGCCCTCGACGTCCACGAGCGCCGGGTCCCATCCCCGGTCGGCCGGGAACCCGCCGATGGCGTCGACCCCGCCCGCCACCAGGTCCCACAGCGCGTCGGCCGAGTCCGCGCCGCCGGGGAAGCGGCAACCGACGCCGACGATCGCGATCGGCTCCGACATCCGGTCCACCAGCCCGCGCAGCCGCACCTGTTCGCCGACCGCGGCCCGCAGCGCCTCGACCACCCGATCCGGCGAATCCACCACGACGAACCTCCGAAGGAAGACGGTGCGGGAACGCCGGCAGGTCGTCACGGCGGGACTGCGAGAACATGCTCCGGTGGCGCGCTTAAACGGCCCTAAAACAGCGCGGACGGCAACGAGCCCCGGCGCGGCGCGCCGGGGCTCGATCCGTTGTGGCGTAAGAGGTTTGGCGTAGGAGGTCGTGCGGTGGACTACGACCCGGCCGGGGTCGGCGAGGGCAGGCCGACCAGCGGCGCGCTGTCGAGCCAGAGCGCGTCGCGCGCCTCGTCGCTCAGGGCGAGCTCGGACGGCTGGGGCCAGGTGAGCTCGTCCTTGACGACGCGGGCGTGCCACTTGCCGGCCGGCGGGGTGATGCGCCCGCCGGCCACGCCGGCGAGGTTGCCGCCGGCCGCCGCACGGCTGTTGAAGTGCGGCATGAGCGCCCGCGCGGAGGTGCCGAGCAGCTTCCACAGCATCCGCATGGCCGGGGGCGTGTTGCGCATCAGGTTGGTGCCGCCGGTCGGGCCCGGGTCGTAGGCCAGCACGCGCCAGTTGCCGGCGACCGCCTCGGGCTGCACGGCCAGGGCGCGCGCGGTGAGGATGTTGCACAGTTTCGAGGAGCTGTACGCCCGGCCGGCCGCCGCGCGCGCCTTCTCGTCGCGCTGCGGGTCCTGCTCCGGGTGGGCGAGCAGCCGTGCGTCGGCGTGCCGGGGCACGGGCAGGATGGTCTTGGCCGCCGGGTCGTGCGTGGCGCTCGTGGTGAGCACGACGACGGCGCCGGGCGCGAGGTGCGGCATCAGCAGCCGCAGCAGCAGGTAGTGCGCCAGGTGGTTGACGCCGAACGTGGTCTCGAAGCCGTCCGCGGTGCGGGACTTGCCGTCGTGCATGTTCACGCCGGCGTTGAGCACGAGGGAGTCGATGCCCGCGCCGCCGAGCCGGTCGATCACCGCGGCCGCGAACGCGCGGACGCTGTCGAGCTCGGCCAGGTCGAGGGGCAGGGTCTCCACGGGCAGGGTCTCGGTGCCGGCGGGCTTCGGGCCGCGCGCGCCGAGCAGCACCCGGGCGCCGGGCTGCCGCGCCAGCTGCCCCAGGGCGACGGCGCCCAGGCCGGACGTGCCCCCGGTCATCACAATTGTCGTCACGTCTCTGCCGCTTTCCGGGTCGGGTCCGGCGGGTCTTCCCCGAGCGGGATCGACCGCAAGGGCCGGGTGTCGTGGTTGTACGCCGAGAATATGAGTCGTTGACTCATCTTGTCAATGCGATACTGGACGGGTGCCACCGACCGAGTCCGCCCCCCGCCCGCTGCGCTCCGACGCGCAGCGCAACCGGGCCCGCATCCTCGCGGCCGCCGAGGAGATCTTCGCCGCCCGCGGCCCCTCGGCGTCCACGGAGGACATCGCGCGGCGGGCCGACGTCGCCATCGGCACGGTGTTCCGGCACTTCCCGACCAAGGCCGCGCTCGTCGAGGCCGTCTTCGCCGGCCGGCTGCGCGCGATCACCGAGCAGGCCGCCGCGCTCGCCGGGGCACCCGATCCGGGCGAGGCGTTCTTCGCGTTCTTCGCCGAGGCGGTGCGCCAGTCGACGGTCAAGCACACCTTCGTCGACGCCATCGACGACGCCGACCCGGCGATGGTCGCGGTGTGGGCGGTCGTCGCCACGGCCGGCGCCGACCTGCGCGACGCGATGGACACGCTGCTGGTCCGGGCCCAGCGGTCCGGGGCGGTGCGCCCCGACATCACCGTCGGCGACGTCGTGGCCCTGATGATCGGCACGGCCCGCGCCCTCGAGCAGGCCGGCCCCGACCCGGCCACGCAGGATCGGCTGCGCAGCGTCGTCGCCGACGGCCTGCGCCGGCACTGACCGACCCGCGGCGGCGGGGTGCTCAGAGCGGGATGTTGCCATGGTGCCCGCGCCCGGCGGGCGCGTTGGCGAGGGCCCCGGCGAGGCGCCGCCGGCTGTCCGCCGGATCGATCACCTCGTCGACCACCCCCAGGTCCAGCCCGCGCCGCACCCCGCCGGAGCGCTCCTCGTGCTCCGCGACGAGCCGGGTCAGCAGCTCCGGCCGCTCCTCGTCGGCGGCCGCGGCCAGGGCCTTGCGGTGCAGCACGCCGACCGCCGCCTCGGCGCCCATCACGGCCACCTCCGCGCCCGGCCACGCCAGGACCGCGGTCGCGCCCAGCGAGCGGGAGTTCATCGCGATGTACGCCCCGCCGTAGGACTTGCGGGTCACGAGCGTCACCCGGGGTACCGCCGCCTCACCGAACGCGTAGAGCAGCTTGGCGCCGCGCCGGATGACGCCGCCCCACTCCTGGTCGACGCCGGGCAGGTAGCCCGGCACGTCGACGACGACGAGCAGCGGCACGCCGAACGAGTCGCACAGCCGCACGAACCGGGCCGCCTTCTCCGCGCTCAGCGAGTCCAGGCACCCACCGCGGCGCAGCGGGTTGTTGGCCACCACGCCGATCGAGCGCCCGGCCAGCCGCCCGAACCCGATGACCACGTTGGGCGCCCAGCGGGCCTGCAGTTCGACGAGGCGGTCGCCCTCCGGCGCCGGGTCGAGCAGGCGCCGCACGAGCGGGTGCACGTCGTAGGCGCGCCGCGGCGACTCCGGCAGCAGCCCGGGCAGGTCCGGGTCGGGCTCCACCGAGGACAGGTCGAACCAGCCGGGGCGCTCGAACAGGCACACGATCCGGCGGGCGCGGGCGTAGGCGTCCGCCTCCGAGTCGGCGAGCACGTGCACGACCCCCGAGCGGCGCCCGTGCGCCTCGGCGCCGCCGAGGTCGGCGATGTCGACCTCCTCGCCGGACACGGCCCGCACCACGTCGGGGCCGGTGACGAAGAGCCGGCCGGCCGGGGCCATGATGACCAGGTCGGTGAGGGCCGGGCCGTAGGCGGCGGCGCCCGCGGCCGGGCCGAGCACGACCGAGATCTGCGGGACGCGGCCGGAGGCGCGGACCATCGCGGCGAAGATGCGCCCGACGCCGTCCATCGACTCGACGCCCTCGTGCAGCTTGGCGCCGCCGGAGTGCCACAGGCCGATCACCGGCACCCGCAGGCGCAGCGCGAGGTCGATGGCCTCGACGATCCGCGCGCTGCCGGACCCGCCGAGGGAGCCGCCCGCCTTGGTGGCGTCGGTGCAGTAGACGACCACGTGGGCCCCGCCGACGGCGCCGCGGGCCAGGCGCACGCCGTGGTGCTCCTCGTCGTCGCGGACCGGCGTCATCGAGCCGGGGTCCAGCAGTGCCGCGATGCGCCGTACCGGATCCCGGTGGTCCTCCGCGGCGCCGGTCGGGGCCTCGCTCAGCACGGTCATGGCCGCGACCGTAGGAGCGGGCGCTGAAAGCCCGCTAAAACGCCGGTACCGCGCTTTAGCGGCCCTTCAGCGCCCGGCCCTAGCGTTGCGGTGCCCGTCGCCGGACGGGGATTGCGAGGTCGGTCATGGACAACGAGCTGATCGCTGACGACGGGCCGTTCATCGACGCGGTGCTCGACGGCGGTCCCGCGGACATCCCGGCGGTCAGCCGCCGGCAGCGTGCCACGCCGGAGCAGCTGAAGATCAAGCTCCCCCGCTACAACGGTTACGAACACTTCGAGCGCACCGCCGACGGCGCACCGGACCAGCCCGTCGTGTTCCGCTGGGCCTTCCGCACGAGGATCGCCGAGTGAGCGCATCCCACTGGTACCCCACCGGGCGCCGGCGCGGTGCGCCGGCGCCTGCGCGCATGTCCCGGAGCGGAGAGGAAGCACCGCGATGACCACCCTGTCCCACGTCGCCGACACCTGGTTCCGCCGGTACCGGCCGGCCGCCCCGGGCCGGCGGCTGATCGTCTTCCCGCACGCCGGAGGGTCGGCGGCCTACTACCGCCCGCTGGTCCGGCAGCTGGAGCCCTCGGTGGACGCGCTCGTCGTGCAGTACCCGGGCCGCCTCGACCGCCGCACCGAGCCCAACGTGCCGAGCATCGACGTGCTCGCCGACCGGATCGCCGCGGCGGTGCGCGACGTCGCCGACCGGCCGCTGGCGTTCTTCGGCCACAGCATGGGCTCCGTCGTCGCCTTCGAGGTCGCGCTGCGCCTCGGCCCCGGCGTCGTGTCGCACCTCTTCGCGTCGGGCCGGCGGGCGCCCACCCGCTACCGGCCGGAGACGGTGCACCGGGCCGACGACGCCACCCTGCTGGCCGAGGTGCAGCTGCTCGACGGCACGAGCTCGGAGCTGCTGCACGACCCGGAGATCGTCGCGATGATCCTGCCGGGGCTGCGCAACGACTACATCGCCGTGGAGAACTACCGGCACCGCCCGGACGCGCTCGTCGACTGCCCGATCACCGCGCTGGTCGGCGACAGCGACCCGCGCACGTCGGTCCCGGAGGCCGCGGACTGGGCCGCGTCGACGACCGGGTCGTTCGCGCTGCGCATCCTGCCGGGCGGGCACTTCTATCTCGCCCAGCAGACGGCGGCCGTGGCCGAGACGATCGGCGCGGCGCTCGACCCGGTGCACTGAACCGCGGGCAGGTGGCCCGCGCCGGCGCCCGGCGCGGGCCGCGAGGGGACCAACCGCGCTCAGGCGGCGCGGAAGTGGTTGATCGCCTTCTCGTGGCGGGCCCGCAGCTCCGGGTCGGTGACGCCGAGCCCCTCGGACGGGGCCAGGCACAGCACGCCGACCTTGCCGGTGTGCCGGTTCCGGTGCACCGCCTGCACGGCCGCGCCGACGTCCGCCAGGGGGTAGGCCACCGACAGCGTCGGATGGATCATGCCCTTGGCGATGAGCCGGTTGGCCTCCCACGCCTCGCGGTAGTTCGCGAAGTGGCTGCCGACGATCCGCTTGAGGTGCATCCACAGGTACCGGTTGTCGAAGTGGTGCTCGAACCCCGTCGTCGACGCGCACGTGACGATGGTCCCGCCCCGCCGCGCCACGTACACGCTCGCCCCGAACGTGTCGCGGCCCGGATGCTCGAACACGACGTCGGGGTCCTCGCCGCCGGTCAGCTCGCGGATGCGGGCGCCGAAGCGCCGCCACTCCTTGGGGTCCGGTGCCCCGTCGCGCCAGAACTCGAAGCCCTCCGCCGACCGGTCGATGACGAGCTCGGCACCCATGGCCCGGATCAGCTCGGCCTTGCGGGGGCTCGACACCACGCAGATCGGCACCGCGCCGGCGTTGCGGGTCAGCTGCACGGCGTACGAGCCCAGCCCCCCGGCCGCGCCCCAGATGAGCACGTTGTCGCCCTGCTTGATCTGGGCCCCGTTGCGGGAGACCAGCTGCCGGTAGGCGGTCGAGTTCACCAGCCCGGAAGCGGCCGCCTCCTCCCAGCTGAGGTGGCCCGGCTTCGGCATCAGCTGGTTGCTCTTGACCAGCGCCAGGTGGGCCAGGCCGCCGAAGTTGGTCTCGTACCCCCAGATGCGCTGCTCCGGGTCGAGCATCGTGTCGCCGTGGCCGTCCGGGGACTCCAGCTCCACCGACAGGCAGTGCGCCACGACCCGGTCGCCCGGCTGCCACCGCCCGACGCCGGGCCCGACCCGCAGCACGACGCCGGCCAGGTCGGAGCCGAGCACGTGGTACGGCCGGTCGTGCCGGGCCGCGAACCCGCCGCGGCGCGCGTAGCGGCGCAGGAACCCGAACGTGTCCAGCGGCGCGAAGACGGCGCTCCACACGGTGTTGTAGTTGACCGCGGCGGACATCACCGCGACCAGCGCCTCGCCCGGTCCGGGCTCCGGTGTCTCGACCTCGCGCAGGTGCAGCGACCGGCGCGGGTCGCGCTCGGGCACCGGGACACCGTCGAACAGGCCGACCTCGTCGGCGAGCACGACCGCACCCGCATAGGACTCCGGCACGGGATGCGCGCCGACGTCCGCGGGCGTCCCGGCGGTGATGACCTCGACCAAGTCGTCCACGAGCGGCTCCCGCGCTGATCCGGCTCCGGCACACGGCGGCCGCAGCGTCGCGCCCATGGTTCGCGGCCCGGCTAAAGGGCCGCTAAACCGCTCGCGGCAGTGCTTTAGGGCACTTTTAGCCGCCGGATCGACGCTGGGGCGCGGAAGGCCGAGGCGCCCCGCCGGGAACACCGGGCACGAGCGTGCGGCTCCGCCGACAACACCGGGAGACGAGCGTGGACCACGGCATACCGGCCATCGGGATCGTCGCCACCGGCGGCTACCTGCCCACCGAGGTGGTGTCCAACGAGTCCGTCGCGGAGCGGTCCGGCACCTCGCAGGACTGGATCCTGCGCAAGACCGGCATCCGCGAGCGGCGCCGGGCCGCGCCGGCCGAGGCGACCTCCGACCTGGCGACCCGGGCCGCGCTGTCCGCATTGGACGGCAGCGGGGTCACCCCGGACGACCTGGGCTACGTGGTGGTGGCCACGTCGACGCCCGACCACTCGCAGCCGGCCACGGCCAGCCTGGTGCAGCACCGCATCGGCGCCACCCGGGCCGGGGCCTTCGACACGAACGCGGCCTGCAGCGGCTTCGTCTTCGCGCTCATCAGCACCGCCCGGCTGCTGGCCCTCGAGCCGCCCGGGGCGCCCCGCCACGCGCTGGTGATCGGCGCCGACACGTACTCCCGCATCGTCGACCCGACCGACCGCCGCACCGCCGCCCTGTTCGGCGACGGCGCCGGCGCGGTCGTGCTCGGCCCGGTGCGGCCCGGCCACGGCCTCGTCGGGGCGAAGATGGCCAGCCGCGGCGAGCTCGGCGAGCTGATCCGGGTCGAGGCCGGGGGCAGCCGGCTGCCCGCGTCGGCCGACACCGTCGCCGACGGCCGGCACTTCTTCAGGATGCAGGGCCGGGCCGTGCGCGAGTTCGTCCTCGACGAGCTGCCGGTGTTCGTGCGGGACACGCTCGACGCCCACGGTGTCGCCCCGGAGGAGGTCGACCACTTCATCCCCCACCAGGCCAACGGAGTCATGCTGCAGGAGGTCCTGATGAAGCTGAACCTGCCCCGCGCCCGCGCCCACCTGACCGTCGGCGAGCACGGCAACACCAGCTCCGCCTCGGTGCCGCTGGCCCTGGACGGGGCGCGCCGCGCGGACGCGTTCGGCGACGGCGAGCTGCTGCTGCTGGCCGGTTTCGGCGGCGGGATGTCGATCGGGTCGGCGCTCGTGCGGTGGGACGGCGCGGCATGCTGAGCCTCGCGGTGATCGGCCCCGGCGCGGCCGGCGCGGCGCTGCGGGACGCGGCCGAGCGGGCCGGCGTGCCGACGGTCGCGACCGTCGACGCGGACATCGTCGTCGAGGCGGTCGCGGAGCGGCTCGACGTGAAGCGGGCCGTGCTCAGCTGGGCCCACGAGGAGGCCCGTCCCGACGCCGTCCTCGTGACGACCACGGCGGTGCTGCGCCTGGCCGACGTCGCGGCCGGCTGCGGGCGCCCGTCGCGCCTCGTCGCGGTACACCCGCCGGAGCCCGGATCGTCCACTGTTGAGGTCGTGCTGCCCGCGGACGCGCCCGGGTCGGTGCGCCGCGTGGTGGAGGAGCTGACCGGCCGGCTCGGCCTCGCCGCCGTCGAACTGCCGGACCGGCCCGGGCTCGTCTCCGGGGAGCTGCTGCTGGGGTACCTGAACGCGGCCGTGCGGATGGTCGCGAGCGGATACGCCTCGGCCGAGGCCGTCGACCGGGCGATGACGCTCGGCTGCGGGCTGCCCCGCGGGCCGTTCGCGCAGCTGGAGGTCCTCGGCGTCGACGCCGTGCGGGACGGCCTCGTCGCGCTCTACGAGCAGACCGGCGACCCGGTGTTCCGCCCCGCGGCCGCGCTCAACGGCATGGTCACCATGCGCCGGTTCGATTCGCCGGTCCCGCGCACCGACCTGGACGAGCTGCCGATCCACGGCATCGAGAAGGTCGGCGTCGTCGGGTCGGGCACCATGGCGACCGGGATCGCCGAGGTGTGCCTGCGCGCCGGGCGCCCGGTCGAGCTCGTCGCCCGCAGCCAGGACAGGGCCGCCGCGGCCCGGGAGGCGATCGCCGGGTCGCTGGACCGGGCCGTGCGGCGCGGCCGCCTCGACGCCGCCGAGCGTGACGCCGCCCTGGCCCGCCTGACCGTGCACGAGAAGCTCACCGGCGTCGCCGGCTGCGACGCGGTCGTCGAGGCCGTCGTGGAGGACGCGGCCGTGAAGGGGCGCATCTTCGCCGAGCTCGACGCGCTGTGCCCGGACGCGGCGCTGCTGGCCACCACGACCTCGAGCCTGTCGGTGCTCGGCTGCGCCGCGGTGACCGGCCGGGCCGAGCGGGTGCTGGGGCTGCACTTCTTCAACCCGGCGCCGGTCATGCGCCTCGTCGAGGTGGCGACCACGCCCCGCACCGCGCCGGGCGTGGTGGCGACGGCCGAGGCGTTCTGCCGCGCGCTGGGCAAGGAGCCGGTCCGCTGCGGCGACCGTGCCGGGTTCATCGTCAACGCGCTGCTGCTGCCGTACCTCAACCGCGCCGCCCGCCTCCTCGGCTCGGGCTACGCCGACGCCGAGCGCATCGACACCGTCATGCGCGACGGCTGCGGGTACCCGATGGGCCCGCTGCGGCTGCTGGACACCATCGGCCTCGACGTCTGCGCCGCGATCCTCACGAGCCTGCGCGACGGGTTCGCCGACGAGGAGTTCGCCCCGGCGCCGGCCCTGCGCGACCTCCTCGCCGCCGGGCAGCTGGGGCGCAAGAGCGGCGCCGGCTTCCACCGGCACGACCGATGACCGCCGCGCCGCTGCTCGGCTACTGGCTGGCCGCCGCGCCCCGGCCCGGCCAGGGCTGGCCCGCCGACGTCACCGCGCTCGGCGAGCACGTGGCGGCGGCCGAGCAGGTGCTGCCCGGGCTCACCGCGGCGCAGGCGGCGCTGGTCCACGAGGAGTGCCGGGCCGCCCGGCTGGCCTTCGTGGAGGCCCACGCCGAGCGGCTGCACGCGGCGCTGGGGCCGGGCCGCATCGAGCATCTCGTGGACGGGGCCGCGGCGGCGGTACCGCACCTGCTCGGCGCCGTCTCCCCCGCTCACGACCGCGCGGTCGTGGCCGAGGGGTTCCTCCGGGTGCCGGCGGTGGCCCGCAGCGTGGCCGCCGAGACCCTGCAGCCGACCGCGCGGGCCCGCGCCCTCGCCGGCAGCCTCGCGACCGGCCTCGCGACCGGCCCCGTGCGGGTCGGCGCGATGACCGTCGAACTGGACGGGGGCACCGCCCACCTGCGCGGGCCCGGCCTCGTCGACGACCTGGAGACCGCCGTGGACCTGGTGCTGCTGCACCCGGACGCGCGGGTGGGGGTCGTCCACCTCGGCGGGGCGCCGGCGGTGCTCCCCGAGCCGCCCGCCGAGATGCGCCTGCGGCGGGAGCTCGGCTGCGTCAACAAGCTCACCACCGGGCGCAAGCCGTGGGTCGCCGCGGTCGAGGGCGACGTGGCCGGCTTCGCGGTGTACCTCCTCGGCGCCTTCGACCGCGTCGTCGCCGACGCCGACGCATGCCTGCACGTGCCCGCCCCGGTCTACCCGGGCCCGCGGCTGGCCCGGCGCCTCGGCGGCGACCTGCTGCGCGAGCTGGCCACGCGGCGCGATCCGGTGCCCGTGTACGCCCCGACCGGCCGGCGGCTGTGCCACGCCGTGACCGACCGCGCCGACCTCGCGGGGACGGTGGCGGCGCACGCGGCCGGGCTGTCCGGGCGCGCGCCGCTGCGGCCCGCCGACGCCTTCGACGACGACTACTGCCGGCGGCTGGCGGGCCTCGCGGCCTGCGACCCGGACGCCTAGCGACGGCACCTGTGCACCCGCGACGCCCCTACCGGCCGCCGGGCGGGAGACCCTGCCAGGGGTCCTCGCGCCGCCACACCGTCGGGAAGTGCAGCGGTACCCCGTCCGCCGCGGCGAGCCCGTCGAGGACCCGCAGGCTGGCGTCGAGGTCGTCGCCGAGGTACGGCAGGGCTCGCAGCGGCCGGTCGAGGGGACGGAAGAAGTCGTCCCAGTGGATCAGCACGACGCGCCGGGCACCCACGGCGCGCACCGTCTCGTCCCAGTAGGCCCGGATGTACGCCTCGGGCTGCACGCCGAGCTGGCCGACGCCGAGGTACACCACGTCGGCCCGGTGGCCCCGCAGCAGGCCGGGCACGAAGCCGGCGCTGCCCTGCAGGAGGGCGGTCCGGTCGCTCGCGTGCCGCACGAGGATCGACCAGGCCTCGCCGCACCGGTAGGCGCCCGCACGCACCGGCGGCACCACCGGCTCGGTGATCGGGCCCGGGAACCGGTCCGGCGGGCAGTGCTCGGACGCGAGGTGGGTCACCGTGAACGGACCGTAGGTGTCGGGCCGGCCGGGCCTCACCACCCGGATCCGGTCCTCGGCCAGGCCGTGGCCCCGCCCGATGTTCGCGGTCGACTCCCCGCCGACCAGCAGGGCACCGGTACGGTCGGCGACGAGCGCGGCGTCGAGCGCGTGGTCGAAGTGCGTGTGCACCGGCAGGACAGCGGCCAGCCGGTCCACCCCGGCGCGGGCGAGGGCGGCGTCGACCAGGGCGGCCGAGGGCCGGACGGTGCCGAGCAGGAGCCGGCGCAAGGGGTACCGGCTGAAGAATCCGTCCGTCATCACCGCCGCCGTCCCGTCGTCGATCAGCAGCGTTGCGACGCCGAGGAACGTCACGCTCAGCCCCGAGCCCTGCAAGGGCGGCACGTCGAACCGGTGGCGGTACCGGTCGATGTCAGGGCGTCCGAGCTTCCAGCGCATACGCCGACGCTACCGCCCGCCGCGACCCGCCACCGCTCAGAGCAGCCACACCGACACCCGCTCGCGGTGGCAGGCCAGCAGCGTGGCGGTGGCGAGGCACTTCGGCGGGGCCGGCCAGTGCTCCGTGCGCCCCAGCACCGTCACCACGCCCGTGGCGAGGTCCAGGCGGGCGACCAGCGAGCCGCCGGGGTTGCGGCCGGTCACCAGGGCCGCATGGCCCGGCAGCGCCGCGACGACGTCCCACGCGCCGAACCGGCGCACGACCTGGCCCGTCGCGGCGTCCAGCACGACGGCGCCGAGGGCCGGGTCGGCGGCGTTCGGGGTGGGCTCGGTCGCCCACATGTGGCCGGCGTCGAACGGGCCGAGGTCCGTCCAGCCCGAGATGCTCCACCGCGCGTCGCCGGTGTCGGGGTCCACCACCGTGGTCCGGCCGACGCTGCCGGTGCACAGCAGGGTCCCGCACCACCACAGGCCGCCGGTCGCCGCCATGTCGGTGTGCTGCCACAGGCGACGGCCCGTCGTCAGGTCGAACACGGCGCTGTCCAGCAGCGTGGTGCGCTCGAAGTGGTAGACGAGCAGCCGGTCGCCGGCGACGTCGAAGCCGTCGACCGCGCCGAGGCCGGGCAGCGCGACCGTGCGCACGACCGCGGCCGAGCCGGCGTCGCGGATGAGCAGTGTGCCGCCGGGGTCGAGGTCGGCGATCTCGGGCCGGCCGTCGCCGGCCAGCACCACGCGGCGGACCGAGGGCGTGCCGAGCTCCCAGCGCACCGCGCCCGTGCCGAGGTCGAGGCCGAGCAGCCGCCCGTCGATCGCACCGTCCGCGCGGGCGATCAGGACCCCCGGTGGGCCCTCGCCGGACGGCAGCGACGGCACGTACCCGTCGCGCCGCCAGACCTGGGCGCCCGTGGCGGCGTCGAGGCCGACGAGGGCGGCCGCGCCGGCCGGCTCCTCGACCGACAGCACGACCCGGCCCCGCGACGCGGCCAGCAGCTGCGCGCCGGGCTCGACCGGGACGCTCCAGCGGCGGGCGCCGCCGGGCATCCGGTACGCCGCCACGGCGGTGCGCATCAGCAGGTACAGCGCGTCGCCGTCGGCGCGCACGTCGGCGATCCCGTCGCCGTCCAGCACCACCGACGGGGCCGGCGGCATC
>NZ_JBEXCY010000287.1:0-12898 GCF_040605515.1 Dactylosporangium sp. NPDC005572
CCCCATGATCAGTCGATCATGTTTGAGAAGCTCCACGAAAGCGGGGGTGGCTCAGACCAACCAGCAATGTCCGCGGCCGGGATCCAATGGCAGAAGCCGGCAGGGCGGCCGTCGGGGCCGTAGGCGACTGCGAGTAGCAGACCTGTGTCTGTTGGCTCGAACAACCGGGACAGTGTCATCGAGAAGCCGCGTTCCGCCCCGCCCTGCCGGGACTGCGTGGCCAGGAACCGCAGCTCACCTTTGAGATCGGCAGGCAGCGTCGCCGGGTCGTGGAATCGCACGGTGTAGCCGGCTTTGCGGACACGGTTGTAGGCGCCGCGTAGCGACTTCATCGAACGCCCTTCCAGGCTGAACGAGGCGCAGTCGACGATCGCCTCGTCGCCGAGGTATACCGGGTGCATGCCGGCCGCTTGGTAAACGGGCAGCCAGGACTCGGCGGCACCGACGACGGTAACCGGCCAGCCATGACGGTCGGCGAACGCGGTGGACTGTGCCCACGCGAGTGCGTGCTGGTCGGGTGGGCCGATCGGATCGGGCGAGACCAGGCAGACGCCGTCGCGCACGTCGTAGGCCACGACGCAGTCGCCGGTGAAGAACCGAGACTTGTCGTCCCGTAGAGCGAAGTAGCCGAGAGTGTCGCCACCGTGCTCGGCCACGATCTGGCGGGCCTGCGCGAGATCGGATCGGCGGTCGGCCGGGCTGGGCGTGCGCCGTAGCCGAGGGCTTAGCAACAGCCAGCCTACGATCAGCATCAGACTGAGCCGGCCGCGATCAGCGCTGGAGTGATGAACGGGTACGACAGGGGGAGCGAGTTCCGTCCGGCGATTCGCTCCGCGATGGCAGCTGCGGTATGACCGGTACTGCCACGGACTCGGGTGCCGGCCACCAGGACGGCGGTCAGCGCTGCGGTGATCACGCCGCCGGTTGCGAGCACGTAGGCGGCCCGCCTGGCCTGCCGGTGGTCGGGGTGGGCCGGGAATGCGGTGCGGTTGCGCGCGAGCCACCCCGCGAGAAACAGCGTGACAACAGCCTCCTCGACGTCGAGTCCTTTGAGCAGGTGCAGCAGCGCTGTCGCGGTTAGCAGGACCACCGCGACCGCCCAGGCCAGACTGCGGCCACGGTGCAAGCCCCATGAGATCAGCAGCAGGAAGGCGCTGACGAAGACGACCGCGGTGGCGGCGGCCTGCGGCGCGGCCACCGGCAGGATCTCAAGCAGCGCGGCGAGCCGACCGCGCAGCGGCGCGGTCACGGCCGACACTACGCTGAGCAGCGCGACGGCCGCGACGAGCAGCGCCGCGGAGGTGCGGATACGACCCGCCCGTGCCCGTGCCGTGAGCGGCTCGGTGGGTAAGGGCCACGCCGCCTGGCCGGGCAGGGTTGCAACCACTTCCGGCGTCCTCGGTACGGTGGGCTGTTGACGGGTGACGAGCCGTTCGAGGCGAGTGGCGTCGCCGGCCGGGGACTCTGCCACAACTAGGCGGAAGCGCAGATCACGGTCGACGTCGAGCTCGACCCAGGAGCGACGCAGCACGGTGGCGAACACAGGCGGCAGCAGCCAGCGGGCGCGGTGCTGCTCCACCTGCCTCGTGCCGCCCCCTGTGTTGGCATAGAAGCCGTCGACTACGGCGGAGAGCTCGGGCTGGTGGTGTGCCCGGTGATCAGCCCGGCAAGACCCGAGGCCGGAGCGCCGCACAGCGCTGCTGCGGCGGCCTTTGGAATGGCGTTGAGTCTCAGGCCACGCGGGCCGAAGCGGCTGCTGGCCATCGCCTTGTAGACGTTACGGGCCAACAGCAGCGCCGCCACCAGTAGCAGACCGGTCTCGGCGACGATGCCGAGCCCGGCCAACACCGTCCACCGCTCGACCCGCATCGTCGCAGCGTGCCCTGCGAGCTCCCGGACGGTCGCTGGTATGCGAAGCAACACGGTCAGCAGGACTGGTACCAGCAGCCACCACAGGTGCCGCCCAAGCTGCCGGTACACAAGCCGGGAGGCGATGTACCGGCCGATGGCGTTCGGGTCGCCGAGCGCGCTGACGTCAGTAAGCAGCGGCGTGCATCGCACCTCGGGCAGCACTTCCTGCACGATGTGCTGGCCGAGCGGTGAGTCGAGCGGATTTCGGGGGTCTGCGAAGCGGTTCGCCGGGTCGAAGGCGTGCCCGTGTTCGCAGCGCACCACCCGTGTTCCCAACGGGGTGGTGAACGCGAGGTCTGCGGTCAGCGCGCATTGCGCGCCGAGCCGCACCGCGAGTACTTCGGCGGAGACGCCGTCCCAGGCGATTGGCCCGTCATGGTTACCCACCAGCACAACAGCCTCGCGACCCGGAGTGTTGGTGAAACGCCGTACTGCCGACGTCAGGTCGGGGTGCGCGTCGAGTGCACTCGTGACGGAACCATCAGGCTCGCCCCACAGTTCGAACGTATCGCCGTTGAACACAACCGCGCCGGGGCCGGTCCAACGGTCGAGCCGGGTAACGAGGTCCTGCTCCATCAGAGTTGTTGCTGCGGTTCGGGCGCTCTCGAGGTGAAGGTCGCTGCAGCCGAGGACGGTTGCGTCTGCTTCGAGGTGCATTGTGCGTCGGTCGGGCACACGTGGATCGGTCTCGGTGGCCGAGCGGTTCGCCGGTTCATCGGTCCTCGGGTCGCCTCCTGCGGTGAGTCGGGTGCGGTGAGTAGCATGCGTTGCGCGGGTGTGGTGGCCAGGACGGCGGCCGCGCCGACGGCGGTCAGCAGTGCCAGCGCGGCGGCCGGGGTTTCCGCGCTGGGCATCGCCGCGCCGATGCTGGTCGCGATGGTTGCCGGGGCGGGCTGGGTGGCGATCCGGGCCGCACTGCGGCCGGTTGACTTGCTCACGCGCGAGACCGCGATGATCTCCAGCCTGGATTCGCCCAAACGACTGCCGGCCGTCGCTGGTGGTGACGAGATCGCCCGGTTAGCTACCACGCTCGACGACATGCTCGGCCGGTTGCGGGTGTCCTTCGACCGGGAGCGGGCCTTCGTCGATGATGCCAGCCACGAGTTACGTACCCCGATTGCGGTGCTACGCGGTGACATCGATCTTGCCCTCGCCGCGCTCGCCGACGCCGAGTACACCGAGACCGAGCAGTCTCTGCTCGCCGCCCGGACGCAGGTTGTTCGCCTAACTTGATCTTTAACCTGTGCGGCGGGGTCGGGGATCGGTGGGTTTCTTCTTGTTGGGGTTCGCTTTTGCGGTGTCGTTGCTGGTGACGGTGTGGACGTCGTGGCGGCGGGTGGGGCGGCGGTTGGGTCGTCCGGGCGGTCGTCCGGGTCCTGGCTGAGAAGGTTTCGGCGCGCTGGCGGGACAGACGGGAGGCTGTCGCGCAGCTTTCGATCTTCAACTGTCAAGAGGTCCGCTGCCTGGCATCGTGGCGGAAGATCTTGTTCAGGTTGTGCACCGCGCCGAGGAGTTTGATCTCGGTGTCGACCGCGGCGGTGCCGCGTTGGTGCACGCGGCGTCCGAACCGCTGGAACATCTGAGCGAAGCCTGGTTCGACGAGGGCGCCGCGGCGGGCGTAGAGCTGCCTGCCTTCGGCGGATGCCAGCCGGGCGGCCATCTCGCGGTGGCCGGCGGGGACGTTGTGCCCAGGTGGCGTGGTCACATTGGTCTGCTCGTACTCCTTGGTGATCGAGACCAGCAGCGGGAGATCGGCCAGGGCTGCGAAGTTCGCGGTGCTGGCGTAGCCGCTGTCGGCCAGCCACGCCGCGACGTCGCCGGTCAGCCCGGCGGCTGCGCAGTTGTGCTGAACACGTCTGATGACCGGGACGAGTGCGGTGGTGTCGGCAGGGTTGTCCTGCAGCTCGATCGCGAGGAGAACCTGGTTGCGTGCGCAGGCGATCTGCACGTTGTAGCCCTGCACGTAGCCGCCGTGCTTGCCGAGCATGAGCCGTGACGCCGGATCGGTGAGCGAGGCCCTGGCCGCCGAGGACGGGATCGGTCGCGGGTAACGCGCACGGTGCAACGCGGCCCGCGCCCGGGCGAGGCGAGCCTGCTGAGCAATGACCTTGGTCTTGGCCTCGATACTGACCGGCGGACGCCCGGCAGCGCGCCGCCGTCCCGCGGCCTGATCCTGCAGGGTCCGGCGAGCGTAGTCGGCCAGCCGCTGCTGCTGGCCGGCCGTGACCTCGGCCAGGCGCGCCTCGGCTCTGGCCACCATCCGCTGCGCGGCCTCCACCTTGATCCGGATCTCGCCCGCCGAGGGCAACGAACGCTCGAGCAGCTTGTCCCGGGCCAGCCGGGCCCGTGTCACGCGATCGCTGAGCTGCGACAGCCGCCGCAGACAGCTACCTGCGGCCATGAACCGATGGCGCCCGGCGGCAGCCGCATCGTCTGCGTCCTCCGCCATCTGGTCGAGTTGCTCCTCACCGTCGGCGATGACGGCCTCCAAGGCGTCCAGGCTGCGGTTGGCTGAGCGTGCGGCCGCCGCGTGCATCGGTGAGCCGTCCACCGCCACTGCGGACAGGTCCACCAGCCCGCGTCGGGCGCACAGTGCCATGACCTGCACGAACAACGCCTTCAGACTCTCGCGGTGGCGGCGCAGGAACCGCGCGACGGTGGCATGGTCGACCTGCTGGTTGCCCGTGATGACGCGGCACCCCACGTCATCGACGCAAGCGGCCTCGATCTTGCGCGTGGAGCGCACGCCCTTGCAGTAGCAGTACAGCACCAGGCTGAGCAGCACGTGGGGCGGATATGCCGCCGCGCCCTGACCATCGGCACGATAGCCGCGCAGGAACCCGGACAGGTCGAACCTCGCCGACAATCTTCAGGACCTGCCAGCACAGATGCTTCGGCGGCAGCCACCCACGCAGGTCATGCCTGGCCCGTGCCGAGTCATCCGGGCTGCAGGGGATGAAGTTGTAGGCCACGGAACGACATGATCGTCCACATTGGGCGATCAACAACAACACCCTTGACAGTTGAAGATCGAAAGCTGCGCGACAGCCTCACGGTCGTCGTGCGGAGGTGCCGAAATCCGCGGCGGACCCGGGCTGGAGTGAGTCGTTGGGGTGCTGCGGGTTTCTCCCAGGGCCGTCGTAGGTCGGCGGCGAGTGGGCGGGCCAGTCGCAGCTGGGTGCAGGCGGCGATGATCAGCCAGGTCCACCGGTCCGCGGCGTGCGGGTCGCGGAGTTTCGGCACGGTCCAGCCGAGGGTCTGTTTGAGCAGCCGGAAGGTGTGCTCGATGTCGAAACGGCGCAGGAACGCCTGCCAGAGCAGGTCCACCAGCGCCGTATCCGGGTCGTGTCCGGTGTCTCCGGTGTCGTCGCCGATGCTGGTGGAGTACCACAGCCAGACCGGTTTCGCGGTCGCGCCGGAGGGCAGCCGGGCCACGTCCAGGCGGATCAAGGTGCCGGGCAGGATCGGCAGGTCTGGGCAGTCGGCCCAGGCGGCGCGGCGGGTCAACCGTGGGTGCAGGCGGTGCCAGGCCCTGGCTGTTGCGGCGCCGTAGAGGCGGGTCCCGGTCGTGGTTGTGTCGTGGTGGTCACGTCCGGGGTGTCCCAGCTGGCCGGGTCACCGAAGATGAACTCCCCGCCGTGGCGGCGGGGCCGGCCCAGTTCTCCCGGCAGCCGGGCCGGCGCGGCCCGGCGCAGGACTCGGTCCGACCGCAGCCGGGCCAGGACCCGGACCGGCAGATCCCGTAGCAGCCAGGCGAGGCGGGCCGCGTCGTAGCCGGCGTCCATGACGATCCAGATGTCCGGGTCGCCGGGCTGACGGTGCCCGGCCGCCACGAGGCCGGCAACCACATCACGCACCTGCCCAGCGGTGACCGCAGCCAGATCGGCGCCTGGGACGAGCCGGACGGCGTCCAGCGGCGCGGTCCACGAACTGCGGCCCGTCTCCAACGCGACCACGAACGAGTACGGCCACCCGGGGACTCCGACGTGCTCGCCCTTGCTCCGGCCAGCGGTGTGACACAGGATCCGCTCCGGCGAGCTATGCGCCTCCGGCCGCAGCCAGCACGTCACATCCACCGCCAGGACGATCCGGCCATCAGCCGCACGCGGCATCGGCGCCGACACCAACGCCGACCGCAGCCGTCCGACGTCCACCCGACCGGCCGCCAGAGCGTCGTACAGCGCGCCGTGACCACGACGATGCTCCGCGACCAGCGACAACGCCGGCAGCGACCGCACCGGCCCGTCCGTGCACAACACCGCGTCAGCCAACTCAAACAACGCATCGCCACGAGCAGTCAGACAGTGGTACAGCTCCCCGCGGAATGTCCCGAGATCCCCAACCGCGCCGCCACGCCCACCATCATGCACACTGATCCCTCGCAGCCCTTGATCGGATCTTCTTCCCTAGACAAGAGGAATGATCAATCAAGGGCTGCACCCTCGATCAGCCGGGGTCGATGCCGACCGACCTAAGGTTAAAGATCAAGTTAGGCCGCCTCGCCGCGGACTTGCTGCTGTTGGCCCGTGATCGAGCGGGTGTGCTCGTTCTGTACCGCGAGCCGATGGACCTATACGACCTAGTGATACACGAGACGCGATCCCTTGAGCCCGTTCTCGGCCTGCGGATCATCGTGCACGCATCTGCGGACCGGGCCGGTGCGGCGGACAAGGTCGGCTACAAGTCCGGTTGCCTTATTGAGACCGACGCTGATCGGGTCCGGCAGGTCCTTTCGAATCTCGCCGCCAACAGCGCGGCCGCCGGCGCTGCCGAAGTCGAGGTCCGCGTCGGCCGAGCCCGGCATGAGGGACACGGCTACGTCGAACTGGAATGGGCTGACGACGGCCCCGGCTTTCCGGCAACGCTGTTGGAGTCGGCGTTCGAGCGGTTCGTACGTGGCACGACCGCCCGCAGCACGGGCGGTGCCGGGCTGGGACTGTCGATCGTCCGTGCGATCGTTGCCGCACACGACGGTACGGTTGCGATCCGCAACGGCCGTCCGTTGAGCGGCGCCGTCGTCACGATCCGGCTTCATCCCTCGGCCAGAGGGTAGCCGCAGGCATCCATTGGTGAAGGACGGCAGGGTATGGGCCTCGTCGTGCCAACTGGACGGCAGACCGGTCCGTGGAACTCGTCCCGCCCACCCCAGCCTGGAGTCAGCAGGGGTGGGTGTAGGGACTCGTTGTCAGCACGCCGAGCCTTGTTGGCCGGTCTCACCCGGTCTAAACTGGTGTCCTGGCGTTACACCTGCACGTGCCCAGAACCTTGTCCCGTGCATGTTATGCAACTGCTGGTATCCAGCTCAAAGAGCGATTGCTGCGGCTACGGGCGTCGGCCGTCCGGCTCATGGCGGGCGAGTGCGACGTCGTCGTTCGTTGGTGGTTCCGCCATGAGAAGCGTCCGTACAGCGTCGGTGAGGACGCGGCGGCGGTGCGTCCGCGAGACGGTCGTGCCCTGGTCTTGCAGTTCCGGAAAAACGAACGCCCACAAGAAGGACAGATGCAGCACGAGGTTCAGCAGGTCGAGCGGCTGCCGCGCGGACGGCAACAGGCCCGCCCCCTGAGCTCGCCGTATCTGCATCAGCTCATCGTGGATGGTCTCTGAGAGTGCTGCGATCGTGTCGGCTGGACTCACTCGCTCCAGGCGATACCAGATGGCCAGCCGGGCGATCCTGGGGTCGTCTTCATAAAGATCGAAGAGTCGCCCGGCGTACCCAGGAAGGTCCCGCACGTCGATGGGCGTCTTGTTGGCGGCCTGGCTGACGATGCCGTCCAGGACTGCGTCGAACAGCTGTTCCTTGCTACCGAAGTAGTGGTATATCTGCGCCTTGTTCGTCTTCGCAGCACCGGCGATGCGGTCGATGCGGGCACCTGCGATCCCGTGCGCGGAGAACTCGTTGGCAGCCGCGTCCAGCAGCCGCCGTCTTGTGGCTTGCGAGTCTCGGGTCATGCCCAGATTCTACTTACTAACCGGATAGATAGGGAGAGCAGTCATGCACTGCAGCGCCGGCCGAGAGAGTGCGATGGGCCACTCCTGTTGGACAAATGTAGCTTCAAGCCTGATCGGCACCGCCGGAACCAACCGATCGCCGGTGTCAACCATCCGGATAGTTGATTAGGGTCGTTGGTCGGCACCTGGCCTCGAGCTGACCAGACGAGGAGTTGCAGTGATGACAACCGCGGGCGAGAGACGGCGCGATACACAACGGGAGGGCAGTGACCTAGCGCGGCGGTGTTCAGGACCGGGAACCCGACCGCCGTTGGGTGTTCTCGCGCTCGATGGCGGAGGGGAAACCGGCATCGCCGGAGGCAGGCAAGGGGGCTCGCTGCTTTCAGCAAGCAGGCAGGCTGCGCTGGAGGCGGTCGCATCGTCCGGAGTGGCCCCAGACTTGTATGCGTCAAGATCGATGGAATGCGCTGCGTTTACGTGCCGCTGCCTCGTCACGGGTCGGCCTGGTCGGGGAGAAGCCTCGACGTCATCGTCTGCGTCGGGATTGCCGACCCTGACCTTTCGAAACATGGCCGAGGGTCCCGTGTCTGACAAGCTCGAAGCCACGACAAAGCCTATTGCCTCATCGAGGGTGTTCCCTACGGTGTCGGGAGGTACCGGCGGCCAGGAAGCGATTGCTGGAGCTTGCGCCGTCGCGGCAAGAGTGACGTTCGACAACACCGCCCTCCTTAGGCCTGGCCGCGCCGTGGGCCCAGTGGGTCAGTCCCGGGGCCTGAAACGGCCTGGTAGCCAGCCGCGTCGTAGCGGCGGGCAGCACCCCGGACCCAGTCGATGCTCTGCGCGAATCGTGCCGCAACGCCGGGTCCGATGCCAGCATGGAACGCGACCGCTGGGCCAGCGGATCGGACAGCCAACCGCCTCAACACCGGCGGGGCCGGCTCTGGTCACGACTACATTCCACCGGCGGCCCAGGCGGCGCTTCCGACGCGTTCGGGATCTACGAGTCTGTGTCGCTGCTCGATGGCATGTCAGAGATGAGCAGCGCCTTGACGGCATCGGTGAGCACGCGGCGGCGATGTGGCCGTGTTGTCTTCGCGAACTGGCCTCTCAGCTCCGGGAACACGAACGCCCACAGAAAAGTCATGTGCAGCACGAGGTTCAGTAGATCGGCTGGCCGGTACCGGGTGGGCAGGGTGCCGGTCTTCTGGGCGCGGCGGATCTGCTGGAGTTCGTCACGGATCGTGTCGGAGAGTACTTCGAGCTGGTCCGGCTCTCCGGGTCGTTCCAGGCGGTACCAGGTTGCGAGTCGGGCGATCCGGGGATCGTCCTCGTAGGCGTCGAACAGCTGTCCGGCGTATTCAGCGAGGTCGTCGACGTTGATCGGCACGTTTCCGGCGGTGCGGGTCACGACGTCGTTCATCACGGCATCGAACAACTGGTCCTTGCTGCCAAAGTAGTGGTAGATCTGCGCCTTGTTGCTCTTCGCTGCAGCAGCGATCCGGTCGACCCGTGCACCCGCGATGCCGTACGCGGCGAACTCGTCGGCGGCGGCGTCGATCAGCCGTTGCTGGGTCGCTTGCGCGTCGCGATTCATCACATAACTGTAACCTACTAACCGGATAGATGAAAAGTTTGCTGGAATCGGTGGCAGGTCTCGAATGGGTGACGACCTCCGCTCGGGTGCACGGCTGCGCTGGTCGGCGACTATCTAACTGACTAGTTAGGTCACCTTGGAGTGTGGGTCGGCCGGGCACCGGTGCATGGTAGTCGCGGCTGGGACGGCGGGATCCACTTGGAGGATCCACATCGGGGGAGTGTGTGGGTCAGCTTCCTATCACCGATCGCCGGACCGGCCGGCGACCTCGACGGGGCCACATCGAGACCCCTCAGGCTGTGGCGACCGATGCGGGATCGACGGCAGTGCCTGCTCTCGAGATGACGACACGCTGGCCCGATCGTTCGACGAAGCGGACTATCCCATCTATGGGCAGCAGTTCGCTCGGCGAACCGGGAGGCGATAGTCTCTGGGTCGCGGAGATCGTGCGTGTTTGGCAGCGACGACCAGCTCGCCGCCAAATTGCTGCCGAGCTGCCCGCCGTCATTCAGTGCCGTGTGGCAGCGTTGAACGCGAGCAGCGTTCGGGCGACGGCCGCCTGCGGGGTGTCGGCCTGATCGTGGGTGGCCCACCAGGTGAGTGCGGCCATGGTCGCGGACTGCACGCCTGCGGCGACCCGCTACCGGCACCAGGTCGCCTCGCCTGCGCCGAGCCGGTGTGCGAGAAACTGGGCGATCTGCCGGCGCCAGTGTTCGAATGGCTCCGAGTTTCGGGCATGCAACTCGGGCGTCGCCGCGATGAGCCGCAGCCGCGCACGGGTTGTCTCGGTGTCCTCACGCCCCTCCTCGAATCCGTCAACCAGCGTCGTGGCCAGGGCTTCGAGAATCCCCGTCTCGGTGTCGATCTGGCGGAGTCGTTCGTGCAGGTCTTGAAACGAGGTGTCGATCGGGCACCAGACGATGTCCGCCTTGGTGGGGATGTATCGGTGCAGAGTGCGGACGCTGACACCGACCTCAGCCTCGATCCTTCCCATCGAGATTCCGTGGTAGCCGTGCTCATCCAGTGCGGCGACAGCGCGCCGGCCGGGGACGATGGCCCCGGTGGTCCGCCGGCACCTCGACGAAGCGGACGTCCATGGTTCGCGGTGTCGCCTGGCAGCGGGTCGTCCGGCGCTACCCCGCACTTTGTTCGTCGAGGCGGCTGAGACTCGGCGGGGATTCGCGCCGCAGCACGCCTACGCTGCAGGTCACGGCACTGGCGCCGAGGCTATTGGCGCCGCATCTCGGAGTGGTTCTAGCCGGGTAGCTCTCACGGACGGGCCTGTGTCCGCCGGCTCGCAGGACACGGCTCTATGGCGGCTGTTGAGGCACCCGGGCGGGCGTCTGACGTCAGCTCACCATGCCCGGTCGTGCTTGTTGCTGCGGGGTCAGGTCAATATGCGGCGAACGGCGTCGGCGACAATATCGCGGCGTTGCTGACGGGCTGGCGGGCGGATCGCGGCGCTGAACTCCGGGCCTGTCGCGGCCCAGAGCGCAGCGACGTGCAGGATGAGGGCCAGCAGAGTCCCCGGTGCGTAGTGCGTCGGGAGAACGCCTTCAGTCTGTGCTCGAGCGATAGAATCGACCTTCTCCCGGAGACTGCTCACGATCTGCGGGGACGGCGATCGGTTGGTGGCGTACTCCAGGCGGTACCAGGTAGCGAGGCGGGCAACCTCGGGGTGGCTGTCATAGCCATCGGCGAGTGTTGCGGCGTAGCCGGGGAGGTCGTGGACATCAATGGGAATGTCCTGGACGACCTTGGCTACGAGGGTGTCGAAAACCGCCTCGAACAGTGCTTCCTTGCTCCCGAAATAGTGGTAGATCTGCGCCTTGTTGGCGTTGGCGGCAATGGCGATCCGATCTACCCTCGCCCCAGCGATGCCATGCGCTGCGAACTCGTCGGCTGCTGCGGCTAGCAGCCGAGCCCGTGTCGCATCAGAATCTCGCAATATGTTCATAGCGCTACCCACTAACGTTTCAGTTGGCACCCTATGCCGCCCAGGCGGAGTTGTCAACTAACCGGTTGAACCGTTGGGCGGTTGTTCTGGTACGTGGACCGCCGTCGGCAACTCGGCTGGCAGCACGCCCGCCAGGCACAGCCGCCGCGTAGCAATGCTCGATGAGTAGCCGGCAAGCCGACATTCGGCCAAGCCCACCCACTCCAGATAGGCGGTCCAGCGCCGTCGTCGAACGTCGGGCGATGACCACACCGACCGGAGAAGACGACCGAGTAACCGAATAGCTCGCCAAACCTGCCCAGCCCTGCATGGACAGGATCCTGGCCGTGGCGCTCGGTGTTGGTCGGTGTCCAGCGTAGGTTCCGCGGCTGTCTCGTGACCTGCTTGCCAGGTACAGGCCGATCCAGCCAGCATCGCGGAGGCACTTCGCGTAGGGGATCAATTCCCGCATTGGCGCTAGACTCACGGCCATGACCAGAACGCGTAGGTGGTCGTGGCTGCTGGTGCTGATCGTCGGCGCGGGATTGTATCTTCTGGTGCTGCGGACACTGGTGGCCACGAAGAACCCGAACTTCGTGCCCGCTCTCATCCTGCTCGGCGCTAGTGTCGTCCCGGCGGCGTTCCTCGCATTCACCCAGGCTCGGTCAGGGCACTGGCGGGTGCCGGCATCGATGCTCGCGATAGTGGCTTTTTTCGGTGGCGTGATTGGTGTGGTTGCGGCGGGAACGTGGGAGTATGACGTGCTACGGGACCTCGGCGTGCTGCCGATGGTGTTCGTGGGGCTGATCGAAGAGGTCGCCAAGCTCATCGTGCCCGGGGTGGTGCTGTTCGCCGTGTTTGCCCGCCGGGGCCGTCGTGAGCCCGCCGATGGCCTCGTCGTCGGCGTGGCAAGCGGGATGGGATTCGCCGCGCTGGAAACAATGGGCTACGCGTTCACCGCGTTGCTGGCCGCGAAAGGCGACCTCGGTGCCGTGGAACAGACCCTGTTCATCCGCGGACTGCTGGCCCCAGCAGGCCACACCGCCTGGACTGGCCTGACCTGCGGCGCGCTGTGGGCTTTCGCCGCCAACCCCCATCTGCGACAGTTCCTCACGCTCGCGGCGACTTTCGTGGGCGCGGTCACCCTGCACACGGCGTGGGACAGCCTCGGTACAGTTTGGGGCTACGCGGTCGTTGGCGTGGCCAGTCTCACCTGGCTGACGGTGCAACAACACCGATACCGGACGTTCGACGACCGCCATCCGCGTATAGCGTCGCAGCGCCGCGCTCCCAGCGTTCTTGCTGGCTGACCTTCCGCGCATCAGGTTGCTCACGCCGGACACTGGCCTTTGTCGGTATGTAGTGTCCGGCGGGATCAACAGTGCCGCCAGCTCCCGCAGCGCATCAGGACACCAACGCTCCACACCGGACACGCGCCCGATTGAACATCGCCCCATGGAGGCCACGTGCACGTCGATCTGGACACCCTCGCCACCGCACTCTACGTG
>NZ_JBEXCY010000288.1:0-12855 GCF_040605515.1 Dactylosporangium sp. NPDC005572
GGCCGCCGTGCCACCCGAGCCGCTGCCCTTGCGCGGCGTCGGGGCGGCCGGCGCGCTGGCCCGCTTCGCCGAGCGGTGGGAGCCCGGGTTCTCCGGCAGTGCCGGACCGCGGTACCTCGGCTTCGTCACCGGCGGCGCGACCCCCGCGGCCCTGGCCGGCGACTGGCTGACCGGCACCTTCGACCAGAACGTCTCCGGCGGGTCGGACTCCTCCGCGGCCGGCCTGGAACGCGAGACGGTCGGCTGGCTGCGCGAGCTGTTCGGGCTCTCCGACGCTCACACCGGCGCGTTCGTCACCGGCGCCACGATGTCGAACACGGTCGGCCTGGCGATCGCCCGCGAGTGGCTCGGCGAGCAGGCCGGCGTCTCCGTGGCCGACCGGGGCGTCGGCGCGCTCGGCGAGGTCACCGTGCTGTCCGGCACGCCGCACTCCAGCATCGTCAAGGCGCTGTCGGTGCTCGGCCTCGGCCGCGAGAGCCTGCGCCTGGTGCCGGTGCTCCCGGACCGCGAGGCCGTCGACGTCACCGCCCTCGAGGAGGCCCTCGCCGGGCTGGGCGGCCGGCCGGCGGTCGTGGTCGCGAACGCGGGAACGGTGAACACGGTCGACTTCGACGACATCGCGGCGATCGCCGCGCTGCGCGACCGGTACCCGTTCTGGCTGCACGTCGACGCGGCCTTCGGCGGTTTCGCCGCGCTGTCCCCGTCGCACGCGTCGCTGCTCACGGGCCTGGACGCGGCCGACTCGGTGTGCGTGGACCTGCACAAGTGGCTGAACGTGCCGTACGACTCGGCGGTGCAGTTCACCCGCCACCGCGACCTGCAAGTGCGCGTGTTCCGCAACACCGCGCCCTACCTCGGGGCCCCGGTCGGCGAGCCCGACTTCCTGCACCTGACCCCGGAGAACTCCCGCCGCCTGCGCGCGCTGGCGGCCTGGTGCACCCTGACCGCGTACGGCCGCGACGGCCACCGGGAGATCGTCGAACGCAACGTGACGGCGGCGCGCCGGCTGGGCGACCTGCTGTCGACCCTGCCCGGCGTGCGGCTGGTGTCCCCGGTGCGCCTCAACGTGGTCTGCTGCACGCTCCCGGGCGACCCGGCCGTCGTGCTCGGGGCGATCACCGAGTCCGGCGAGGCGTTCCTCACGCCCACGGTGTACCGGGGGCAGCCCGCCGTCCGCGCCGCGTTCAGCAACTGGCGCACCGGCCCCGCCGACGTCGAGCGCGTCTTCGCCGTCCTGCGCAAGGTCCTCGCGTGACCGTCGACATCGGACGGTTCGGGCTGTGGGCCCCGCTGCGCCTGTGGGAGAACGAGGGCGCCCGCCTGGCCGACACCGCGGCCGAGCTCGACGCGCTCGGGTTCGGCACCCTGTGGGTGGCCAACGGGCCGGCGGTCCTGGACGTGGCGGCGGCCGTGCTGGACGCGACCCCACGGGTGAGCGTCGCCACCGGCATCGTCAACATCTGGCAGCACACGGCCGCCGACGTGGCCCGCCACCACGCCCGGATCACGGCCCGGCACCGGCACCGGTTCCTGCTCGGCCTCGGCAACGGGCCGCGGGAGGCGAGCCAGTGGCGGCTGTCGCCGTACGAGCGGATGGTTGCCTGCCTCGACGAGCTCGACGCCCGGCAGGTCGCGGCGACCGGGCGGATCCTCGCGGCGGTCGGCCCCCGCATGCTGGCGCTGGCGGCGGCCCGCACCCGGGGAGCGCACCCGTTCCTGACCACACCGGAGCACACCCGGCTGGCCCGTGCGGTGCTGGGCCCGGACGCGCTGCTGGCCCCGGAGCTGAAGGTCGTCCTGTCGGCGGACCCGGCGCGGGCCCGGTCGGTGGCCCGCCGGGCGCTGGAGTTCTACCTGCCGAAGCGCGGCTACGCCGGCAACCTGCGCCGGCTCGGCTTCACCGACGACGACCTCGCCGGTGGCGGCAGCGACCGCCTGGTCGACGCGGTGGTGGCCTGGGGCGACGCGGACGCCGTCCGCCGCCGCGTCGACGAGCACCTGCGCGCCGGCGCCGACCACGTGGCCCTGCAGGTCCTGACCGAGTCGACCGACGGCATCGACCCGGCCGATCGCCGGCTCCCGCTGCCCGACTACCGCCGCCTGGCGTCCTGGCTCGACCTCGGCCGCTGAGCCCGGCCGCGCTGAGCCGGCCGGGGCGATGGTCCGGGCGTGGTCCGGGGCCGCGGGGTGGCGGGCCCGGACGCGTCGGCCCCGCGGCGGCCGAGTGGCCGGCGCGGGGGCTCAGCTACTCGGCGCGCTGGGCCGGGATCAGGGGCGCTAAGTCGGCGTCGTGCGGGTCGCCGGCGCGGGGCTCGTCGACCCACAGCGCGCGCAGCTGGCCCTGCATGAAGGACTGCAGGCGCGTGCGGTAGTCCCGGTCGAACTGCTCCAGCGCCTCGATCTGCTGCTGCAGGCCCTCGCGCTTGGCGATCAGGCTGCCCACCACGTCCTGGTAGCGCAGCTCCGCCTGGTGCTTGAGCTCGTCGGCCTTGGCCTGGGCGTCCTTGCCGACCAGCTCGGCCTGGGCGCGGGCGTCGGCCACGATCGCCTCGGCCTCGCGGCGGGCCGCCTCGGCCTGGGCGTTGATCTCGCGGGCGAGGCGCTCGGCCGTGGCGCGGGCCTCGTCGAGCGTGTCGGCGGCCTCGTCGCGGATGTCGCGGGCGTGGCCCTCCGCGTCGCGGACGATGTCGTCGGCCGCCGCCTGGGCGTCGGCGTGGATCTTGTCGGCCTGGCGGTGAGCGCTCGCCAGGTGCTCCTCGGCGGTGCGCTGGGCCAGGGTCAGGACCTGGAGCGCCTCGCGCTGGGCGACCGGCGCGGGCTTCGCCTCCATCGGCGGCTCCGGCGGCGCCTGAGGCTCCAACGCAGCATGCGGCGGACCAGCCAAGAGACCCTTCACCCGCCCTCTCATACCGTTGTCAGCCATCGCCGACCTCCCTCCGAAACGCCGCCGCATGCTACCAAGCCAGGTGGCATCGAAGCGAGAGCCAGGACGAGCTGTAGTTGGGACATCACGGAATGCTCGCGCGTCGGAACGCCGACAGTGACGGGCGCCGCGTCCCACCACAGTGGACACTCGCCGGCCATGAGACTGACTCGGGTCCTCGTCGTCGTGGCCACGGCCGCGGCGGCCGTGGCCATCGCACCCTCACCCGCCTTCGCCATCCCGTCCGGCGACGGCTGGTCCGGCTCCTGGGAGTACACCGGCGGCAGCAGCGTGCAGGTGAAGCTCGACGTGCCGGGCGCCAAGCTGGTCGCCAACGGCTGGGACGCGCTCGGCACCCGCGCCTTCGTGCTGAACATCACCGACACGGTCGCCGACGGGAAGTGCGCCTACGTGAAGTGGACGGCCGCGGCCACGACCGAGCACTGGTCCTGCGGCAACGGCACCACCGTGCAGGTCGCGGGGCTGCCGACGTCGACCAACGCCGTGACGGCCGTGCTGTGCCGCGACTCCCTCGCCCACGACGACAAGACCAACTGCAACGTCATCGACGTGCCCTCGTCGGCCGCCGACGCGTTCATCCGCACCGAGGGCAACGGCGCGCAGTGGGCGTACTACGACGGCTACGCCGGCGAGGACTGGGGCGCCTGGATCACCATCGGCGACGTCCACTTCGACTACTTCGGCTGGGACGACTGGCCGGCCGGGCAGCGCCTGATCGAGTCGTACCTGACGTTCCTGGAGCCGGCGTGCGGGTCCGGCACGGTGCAGTCGGCCAGCCCGCCGGCCACGGTGAGCGACTGCGTCGACTACGACCTCAGCGTCTCCCCGCCCGACACCCACGTCACCGGCACCGCGTGGGGCGTCGGCTGCACCTGGTCGCTGCGCGGCCTCAACCCGCCCCACCACTGCATCAAGCTGCGCGTCCCCCAGCCCAGCTGACGCACGGCGGGCCGGGCCCCGGGCCCGGCCCGCCATGGGCTCAGCTGTAGGTGCTCCGGCGCTGGGCCTGCACGGCCTGCTTGAGGCTCTGCGCCAGCGCCGCGGCCTGGGCGATCGACAGCACCGGCGCGTACAGGTGCCACGCCCAGCCGTCCAGGCGACCCTGCACCGCGCCGAGGGCGTCGACGAGCTCGAACGTCCGCAGGGAGCCGAGGTGGTTGGTGTACAGCACGCGGCCGCCCGGCAGGTGGACCCGGGACTGCCCGCGCGGGCCGCGGAACACCGGCATCTCCAGGCCGACGAGCAGCTCGTTGCGGGCGGTGACGGTGCGGTACCCCCACCCGCGCGTGTCGTACCGCGACCCGTACCCCAGCTGGATCCGCTGCGACGGGTCCACGACGTGGAAGTTCCGGGTGAAGAGCTTCGTCTCCGTACGGACGTACCCGACGAGCCGCCCGTCGCCGAGCTGGACCGGGTAGGCGGCCGTGCCGGGCAGGCGCTCGGCCAGCACGAGGCCACCGTGGAACGGCGCGTACGGATGCATCCCTCCACTGTGGGCGGCGGGGGAGCGGGCCGCCGTCACAACCACGACTCGGCCGCGGTCACGGATCGGCCAGGGGTGCGTGCCCTGCGGTTCGTGACCCGGGGTCAGCCGCGGCGCGGACCCCCGTCCGTGGCGCGGCTGACGACACCCGCCCGGCCCGCGCCTAGCGTTGCCGCCCATGTCACAGAGATTGCGCCGCCTCATGGCCGGCATCTGCCTCCTCGCCGCGCCGGTCGTCTACGTCGCCGGGCTCGTCGCCGACCCGGCCCTGCGCGCCGGCGACGCCGCCGACGGTGCCTACGGGCGGCACCCCGGGCAGGTCGCCGTCAGCGCCGCCCTGCTGCACTGGAGCTGGGTACTGCTCGTGCCCGGCATCGTCGGCATGATCCACCTGGTCCGCCGGCGGGCCGTGGTGTTCGGCCACGTCGCCGGCGCGGTCGCACTGCTCGGGATCGTGAACTTCTCCGCGCTCATGCTCGGCGACTACTTCTACGCCGTCCTGGAGCGCGAGTTCGGCACCGAGCGCGGCGACGAGCTGGCCGAGAAGGCGTTCGCGAGCGCGCAGTGGGGCTTCCAGGTGCCCGGCTTCCTCGGCCTGCTCGGCGTGCTGCTGCTCGGGTTCGCGCTCGCCTACGGCCGCGAGGTCCCGTGGTGGGCCCCGCCGGCGATGGTCGTCGGCATGCTGACCGGGCCGATCTGGCCGGTCGGGATGATCGGCGGGAGCCTGCTGTACCTCGCCGGCGCCGGCGTCATCGGCCTGCGGATCCTGCGGATGAGCGACGCCGACTGGGCTCAGCCGGCGCCGGACAGCGGGAAGGTCGCGGTCACGGCGTAGCCGCCGCCCGGTGCGGGCCCGGCCCTCATCGTGCCGCCGTGCAGGGCGACCCGCTCCCGCATCCCGGTGAGCCCGTGCCCACCGCCGCCCTGGTCACCGGCTCGGCCGTCATCGCTTATGTCGATGGTCATCGATTTCGTGTCGTACCGGACGACGACGCTCACCGCCGTCGCCCGCGCGTGCTTGAGGACGTTCGTGAGCGACTCCTGCACGACCCGGTACGCGGCCAGGTCCAGCCCGGCCGGCAGCGGGCGCGGCTCGCCGGCCGTCTCGACCCGCACGTCGAGGCCCGCCTCCCGCAGCGGCCCGGCGAGCCGGTCGAGCCGCCCGACGCCGGCCGCGTCCGGGGTGTCCCGCAGCACCCCGAGCAGCAGCCGCAGCTCCTCGACGGTGTCCCGGCCGGCCCGCTCGACCCCGCGCAGCAGCTCCCGCTCCCGCTCGCGGGCCGGGTCGGCGCCGAGCAGCAGCCGCACCCCGCCGGTCTGCAGCGTCATCAGCCCGACGTGGTGCGAGATGACGTCGTGCAGCTCCCGCGCGATCCGGGTCCGCTCCTGCGCGGCGGCGACCGCGGCCCGCTCGGCCATCCGGACGGTCCGCTCGGTCTGCCGGCGCAGCAGGATGCCGCTGCCGTAGGCGACGCCGACGAAGATGGCGCCGATGAGGCTCTCCGCGAGGTCCTGCCCGGGCATTGTCTGCAGCAGCCCGTACGCGGCGAGCACGGCGAGCAGCCCGCCGAGCTTCCGGTGTGCGCTGCCGATGCCGTGGACCAGGATCAGGTTCGAGTAGAACTGCCACGCGGCCAGCGGGTAGTCGTCGTCCATGACGGTGAGCCGCAGCAGGACCGACAGGGCGGTGAGCGCCAGCAGGGCGGTGACCGGGGCGGTGCGGCGCAGCAGCAGGAGCCCGCCCGCGGCCAGGGCGCCGGCGGCGACGACGGCGGGGGAGTGGACCTGCCCGGGCCCGGGCCCGCTGCGGCCGTACGCCTCGACGACCCCCGCCCCGGCCACCGCGAGGGCGAGCAGGACGTCGAGCCGTGACGGCCTCATCGGCCGCCGGGCCGGACCAGGCCCGACTCGTACCCGTACACGACCGCCTGCACCCGGTCGCGCAGCCCGAGCTTCTGGAACACCCGGCTGACGTGGGTGCGCACGGTGGCCTCGCCGACCGCCAGCCGGTCGCCGATCTCGGCGTTGGACAGCCCGCGCGCGAGCAGCTCCAGCACCTCCCGCTCGCGGGTGGTCAGCGTGTCGAGCTCCGGCGCGGGTGCGGGCCCGGCGTGGGTGGCGAACGACGCGATGACCCGCGTGGTGACCGCCGGGTCGATGAGCGCGTCGCCCGCCGCCGCGACGCGGACCGCGTCGACGAGCTGCTCGGGCGGGGAGACCTTGAGCAGGAACCCGCTGACCCCGAGCCGCAGCGCCGCGTGCAGGTGCTCGTCGGTGTCGAACATGGTCAGCAGCACGATCCGCGGCGGTCGCGGGTCGCCGAGCAGCTGACGGGCGGCCGACACGCCGTCGAGCCGGGGCATGGCGATGTCCATGACGAGCACGTCGGGCCGCAGCCGCCGCGCCGCGGCGACCGCCTCGACCCCGTCGCCGGCCTCCCCGACGACGGCGATCGGCGCCCCCGACGTCTCGACGACGAGCCGCAGCCCGGCCCGGATCATCGCCTGGTCGTCGGCGATCAGCAGTCTGACGTGCTCGGACACCCCCGCATGCTATCGGGCCGCGGCGGCGGTGCGGACCGCCGCCACCGCGGCGGCGGCCGCCGTCCGGGCACTGTTCACGCTCACCTCACCGAGCATGCCGGGTGCGGCCACGCTGTCGCCGGCCAGCCACACCCCGCCGCCGCGCCCGATCGCCGGGCGGTCCCGCCAGGTCGCGCCCGGCGGGTCGACCGCGCCCGTGCGCTGGTTCGCGAACGCCGTGCGCCGCCAGGCGACCCGGTCCCGCCAGCCGGGCAGGGCCAGGTCGGCCAGGGCCTCGGCCCGCGCCGTCGCGGCGGGGACCGGCTCGTCGGCGTGGGCCGGCAGCTCGATCTGCACCAGCGCGTGGCCGGGCGGTGCGAGGCCCGGGTCGGGCAGCGAGTACCGCTCCAGGAACCCGCCCTCGTCCAGGTCCGACACGACGAACGGGTCCCGGCGGTGCGCCCGCAGGCCCAGGTCGACGAGCGCGGCCCGGCCGCTCGGCCAGCGCAGCCCGTCGTCGCCGAGCAGCGTGCGGGCCGCGTCGAGGCCGGTCGCCACGATCACCGGCCCGGCCGGCAGCGCGTCGACCCGCTCGCCGGTGGCGATCCGCACGCCGAGCCGCCGGGCGTGCGCGGCCATCCGGTCGACCATGGCCTGCCAGCCGCCGTGCACGTACCGCACGGCCGGCCAGCCGGGCGCCGTGGCCCGCAGCAGCCGCTCCCAGACGAACGCGGCCGACAGCCGGCCCGGGTCGGCGGTGTACGTGATGACGCCGACCAGGCCGGCGCCGGCCCGCGCGGCGACCGGCCCGAAGCGCCGCTCGGCCCAGTCGCCGAACGGCTCGTCGACGGGTGCGGCGAGCCGCCGCTGCGCGATCATCCGCAGCAGCGCCACCGGCGGCCGGGCCCGGATCCGCCCGCCGTGGCGGAACCGGAACCGGCGCAGCTCGCCGAGGCTGGGCGCGCTGCACGGCTGGACCAGGCGCCGCTCGGCGAGCCAGCGGTACGGCTCGCCGTCGCTGTACCACACGTGCGTCCCGTCGTTGGCGACGAACGGGCCGGGCGTGGAGCGCGCCCGCCCGCCGAGCGTGCGGTGCGCCTCGTGCAGCCGGACGGACAGGCCCTGCTCCGCGCAGGCGATGGCGGCGGTGAGGCCGCCGAGGCCGCCGCCGACGACGGTGACGTCGATGCCCGTGTTGATGCCCGTGTTGATGCCCGTGTCGATGCTCATGTACCGCCAGACGCGCGGCCCGCCGTCAGCGTGACATGGCGGCGAGCTTCGCCGGGTTCGCCAGCAGGAAGATCGTGCCGATCCGGTCGCCGGCCGGCTCGACCGCGAACACCAGCACCACCCGCCCCGCGGCCCGCACCACCGCGGCCGGCGCGCCGTTGACGCCCTCGATCGCCAGCGAGAACGCGGCGACGTCGGGTACGCCGACCGAGCGCAGGAAGTGCCGGGCGCCGTCCTCGTTGGAGATCGCGGTCAGGAACCGGCCGACCCGGTCCGCGCCCACCACGACCCGCAGCGGCGCCTTGGCCCGGCCGCCGCCGTCGCTGACCAGCTCGACGTCGGCGACGAACAGCGCCACGAGCGCGTCGAGGTCGCCGGCGAAGCACGCGGCGAGGAACCGCTCCGTGAGCTCGCGCCGCCGGTCCGGCCCGGCCGGGAACCGCGGCCGCCGCTCCCGCACGTGGTCGCGGGCCCGGCGGGCCAGCTGCCGGGTCGCCGGTTCGGTGCGGCCGATGATCGCGGCGACCTCGGAGTACGGCAGGGAAAACGCCTCATGCAGGACGAACGCCGCCCGCTCCAGCGGCGACAGCGTCTCCAGCACCACGAGGAGGGCCAGCTCGACCGACTCGGCCAGCTCGACCCGCTCGTCGGCGCCCGGCTCGGTGCTGACCGGCTCGGGCAGCCACGGCCCGGGGTACGCCTCCCGGCGGGCCTTCTCGCGGCGCAGCCGGTCGATCGCGAGCCGGGTGGTGACGGTGACCAGGAACGCCTCGGGGCTCTCGACGCCGCCCCGGTCGGCGGCCGACCACCGCAGCCACGCCTCCTGCACGACGTCCTCGGCGTCGGTGACCGTCCCGACGACCCGGTAGGCGACGTCGAGCAGCCGGGGGCGCAGCGCGGTGAACTCTTCGGCGGTCATACCGCTGGAGACGCTACGGCTCCCGGATTCGTGACATCAGTTCTGCCGCCAGACCCCGACGTAGCGGGTGCCGGCCGCCGTGTCGTACCGCTCGTAGGTGATCAGCCGGAAGCCGTCCCGCGCGTAGGCGTCCCACCAGGTCGCGTACTGCGCCGAGGTGAGGTCGCGCCGCTCCCGCCACTGCCGGCCGCTGGTGTTGTCCAGCCAGATCGAGGCGTACCGCTGACCCGCCGAGTCCACCATGAGCAGCCGGAACCCGTCGTCGGAGTACGCGTCGAACGACGTCGCGAACTGGGCGGACGACTGGTCCAGGTGCAGCCGCCAGGCCAGGCCGCCGGGATTGTCCAGCCAGATCATCGCGTACCGCACGGCGCCGCCCACTGTGTAGCGGTCGACGTCGATCGGCAGCCGGTCGCGCCGCTGCGCCTCGTACAGGTCCTGGGCCTGGGCGCCGGTCAGGTCGTGCGCGGCGGTCCAGCCGTACCCCTCCAGGTTCTCCACCCAGAGCGCCGCGAACGTGCGCACCCCGTCCCGGTTCAGGTAGACCTCGACGTCGACCAGCCGCAGCTCGGGGTCCCACTGGTCGACCGGCCCGGCCTCCAGCTCGTCCTCGGTGAGCGTGACGTCGACGATCCACCGCCGGTCGTCGCTGTTGCGCTGGAAGACGCCCCCGAACCGCGGCCCGCCGGTCGCGCTGTCCGCCTCCAGATCGATCATGATCATGTTCTGGCCGACCCGCGCGTCGACGGCGTCGTGGAACTCGGCCTCGGTGGCGTCGCGCACGGAGGCCCACGAGGTCGAGACCGGATCGAAGACGTTCAGTGGCAGCCCCGGGTGCGCCGAGGCGGCACCAGGTGCGGCGACGACGACCACGGCGACGATGGCCGCGACGACGATGGGACGCAGCTTCACGCCGCCAGCGTGGCGCGGTGCCGGCTCCCCGGCACCGCGACTGTCGGGTCCCGGTCACCTCGCCGGACCCGATTGGCACGCGCCCTAGCTGAGGATCGCGGCGAGGTTGCCGGCGAACACGGCGACCACGCCGAGGATCGCGACCACGATCCCGATGACGCCGAACGCCCGGGCGGCGCCGGACTGCGGCTGCCCGCCGCGGGCCAGGCCGGCGAGCCAGGCCGCCGTCGCGCCGAACACGGCCGGCGCACCCGACCAGAAGAACGGCACGGCGACCAGCGCCAGCGCGCCGAGCACGATCGCACCGACCTTCGCCCCGGCCGGGCTCCGCATCAGCGGCAGCGCGACCGCGAGCGCGACCGCCAGGGCGAGGCCGCCGACGACCGAGATGCTCACGATGCTGGAGATCGGCCCGTCCTGGCGGTGCGGGTCGTTGTCGGTGAACAGGATGTCGCCCGTCTGGAACGCGACGTTGGCGACGGTGGACAGGACGAACGCGCCGCCGACGAGCATCGGCGCGGGCAGGCCGCGATCGGTGCGGCCGGCGGTCGTGACTGCGGACATGGCGGGAGCCCTTCCCCTCACCGCACCCGGACCGTCCGGGGCGTGGGTCCACCGTGCGGCTCCCATCGTCCCGCACACCAGGCCCGCCAAGGCCCGCCCCGGCCCGCCGCGTCCCGCCCGGTCCCGCCGCGTCCCGCGGTGTCCCGGGCGGCTGTTCCCGGCGCCTCCGGTGGCGCACCATGAAGCCGTGACCGACTCCGTCGCCGCCCAGCCCGGCGTGTCGCGCGCCGTCGTCGGCGCGGCGCTGGCGACCGCGGCCGGTGTGGTGCCGGGGCTGCTCGGGTTCAACGAGTCCGTGGTACCGACCGGGGCGCTCTTCGGCCTCGGCTGGCCCGCGCTCGGCATCGCCGGTGCCCTGCTGCTGGACCGCGACCCCGGTTCCCGGCTCGGTCGGGCCATGGCCGCGCTGGCTCTCGTCCCGGTCGGCGTCGCCGCGGTGGCCCTGCTCACGGGCGACGCCGCGGCCCGGTGGCAGCGGGTCGAGGCCGCGTGGGAGTGGCTCGGCGCCGGCCCCGTCGTCGCCGCCCTCGCCGTGGTCGCCTGGGGCGTCGACATCGCCGCCGACCGGCTGTCCCGGCGCCGCCTGGTCTGGCTGGTCGTGTGGTCGGCCGGGCTGGTCGGCGCGGTCCTGGCGGCTTCCCTCGGCGCCGGCCCGCAGGCGGCGGCCGCGGTGAGCACCCTCGGGCTGTGGGGGATGGCCGGGCTGCTGTACCGGCTGGCCACCGCCCGCGAGCTGCGCCCCGTCGACGAGCCGCTCCTCGACGCCGCGGTCGCCGCCGCCACGCTGCTGTTCGGCGCCGCCGTCGGCACCGTCGTGCGGGTCGGCGGGCTCCGGGCGGGCTTCCCGGCGCCGGACCTGTCGGGCGCGTTCGCCGCGGTGGTGTCGGCCGCGCTGGTCCTGCCGGCCGGGCTGTGGCTGCGGCGCAGCGTGCTGCAGCGGCGGTACGGCCCGGGCACGCTCTCGGCCGCCGATGTCGAGCAGATCACGGCCGACCTGCACAGCCAGACCGACGTGCGCGAGCTGCTCGCCAAGGCCGCTGCGATGGTCGCCGCCGCCAGCGGCCACGAGCGGGTCGGCCTGGTCCTCGGCGCCGACGTCCCCGACCTGCCGCCGCACTGGGTGCTGCACCCGCTCGTCGTCGGCGGCGACCGGGTCGGCACGGTGTACCTGGAGCCCCGCCACCCGGAGGGCCCCGAGCCGCGCCAGGACCGGGCCGTCCGGCAGCTGCTGCCCACGGTCGCGCTGGTCGCCAAGGCGGTGAGCCTCGCCGTCGAGGCCGACCACGTCCGCCGCGACCTGACCCGCGAGCGGGCCCGCATCCTCGGCGACCTGCACGACGGCCTCGGCCCGATGCTGGTCGGGATGAGCATGCGCGTGCGGGCCGAGCTGCGCCACCGCCCGACCCCGCTGCTGGAGACCCTCGCCCGCGACCTGGCCGACTGCCGCGGCGACCTGCGCGGCATCGTCTCCGGGCTGACCCCGTCGGCGCTCGACGACGGCGACCTGGCCGGCGCCCTGCACCGCCTGGCCGGGTCGTTCGGCGGCCAGGGCCCGGCCGTGACCATCGACAGCGCCCTCGGCGAGCGCCTCGCCCCGGAGATCGCCGTGGCCGTGTACCGCTCGGTCGCCGAGGGCATCACCAACGCCCTCCGCCACGCCCGTGCCGGCCGCGTCGCCGTGGACGTGCGCACCACCCCCGCCGGCCGGGTCCTCGTCGACGTCACCGACGACGGCGCAGGCGGTGCCGTGGTCTTCGGCATCGGTCTGTCGTCGCTGCGCCGCCGCGCCGAGGAGCTCGGCGGCTCCCTGCACGTCGCCGGCACCCCGTCCGTGGGCACCCGCCTCCACCTGGACCTCCCGGCGCGGCGGGCCGCATGATCAGGGTGCTGCTCGTCGACGACCACCCGATCGTCCTGGCCGGCCTGTCGGCCCTGGTCGAGTCCGACAGCGCCCTGCGCCTCGTCGGCGCGGCCCGCACGGCCGCCGACGCCCTCGCCGCCGACACCGAACCCGACATCGCCGTGCTGGACCTGCGCCTCCCCGACGGCGACGGCATCGCCCTGGGCGCGGCCCTCAAGCAGCGCTGGCCGGGTGTGCGGGTCGTGGTCTTCACGATGCACGCCGACGACCGGTCGGTCATCCGCAGCCTGGGCGCCGGCCTGGACGGCTACCTGCTGAAGGACTCCGACCCCGACGACGTCCTGGCCGCGATCCACTCCGCCGCGCACGGCACCCTGGTCCTGGGCCGCGGCGCCCAGGCCGCCGTGGTCGCCGCCGCCG
>NZ_JBEXCY010000289.1:0-12842 GCF_040605515.1 Dactylosporangium sp. NPDC005572
ACCCGGTCCTTCAACTGCTGGTACTTCGCGTCGCCGATCCCCTCCACCTTGCGCACCCGCGGCGAACCGGGTGACGGCGACGCCGCCCGCGAACACGGCCGGCGCCACCGCGCTGAGCCCGAGTCCGGCGTCCAGTTCGACGTGGGCGAAGACGGCGCTCCAGCTCTGGTGCGCGTTCTCCGTCGCGAACGCGAGCGCACCCAGCGCGCCGACGAGCAGCAGCGGGACCGCCCGCCGCCACCCGCCCGGCAGGCTCCGCGCGCTCTCCGGCCCGGTCACATCGGCTGGCAGGGGCCGAGTGCGACCGGTCTCGGCCTCACCGGGCCGCAACGTCCGCGCGTGATCCGGCCCGGCCGCACCGGCTGGCAGGCTCCGATCCGGCCCGGGCGCATCGGGCCGCAGCGTCCGGGACAGCACGACGGCGGCAGCCAGGGCGAGCGCGGCGGCGGCCGTGAACGGCACCGCGAGCGGCAGCGACGAGGCCAGGCCGGTGGCGAGGCTGGCGAGCACCACCAGCGTGGAGAAGACGCCGTGGGCGCGGGTGATGACCGGCCGGCCGGTCACCTGCTCGGCCCGGCCGGCGACCGCGTTGATGGCCACGTCGGCCGCGCCGCTGGTGGCGCCGACGACGGCCAGCCCGGCGCAGAGGCTCGCGAGGTTCACCGTGGTCAGCGCCAGGCCGGCGCCGGCCACGCCGAGGGTGCCGATGGCGCCGGCCGCGACCCGCGGGCCCCAGCGGTCGAGCGCCCGGCCGGCGAGCAGCATCGCCGGGAGCGCGCCCGCGCCGATGCACAGCAGGGCGAGGCCGAGCCGGCCGTCGTCGACGCCGGCCTGGTGCTGCATCCGGGGCACCGCGGCACCCCAGACGCCCCAGAACGCGCCGAACGCGGCAAACGCCACGAAGGGAGGGTTCATGCTGTGTAACGATACACAGCATGACTACAGTCGCACCATGGCGAAGTCGGGGCGGGTGACCCTCGCGCAGGTGGCCGAGCTGGCCGGCGTGTCGGTCATGACCGCCTCGTACACCTACAACCGGCCCGACCGCGTGTCGGACCAGGCCCGCCGGAAGGTCCTCGCCGCGGCGGACCAGCTCGGGTACGCCGGGCCCGACCCGAGCGCCCGCTCGCTGCGCCGGGGTAGCACGCACGCGCTCGGGGTCGTGATGGGCGAGCACCTGAGCTACGCGTTCGACGACCCGGAGGCGGTGTCCTTCCTCGCCGGGATCGCCGACGTGTGCGCCGCGCGCGGCTTCGCCATGACGATCCTGCCGATCACGGGCGGGGCCGACGACGTCCCGCGGGTCAAGGGCGCCGCCGTCGACGGGTACGTCGTGTGGACCACGGCCGACGACGACCCCGTCCTCGCGGCCGTGCAGTCGATGCGGCGCCCGGCGGTCGTCCACGGCGGGCCGGCGGTCCGCGGGCTGGGCCTGGTGACCATCGACAACCGCGCGGCGGCCGCCGCGGTCGGCGCGACCGCGTTCGCGGGTGCCCGCCGCCCGGCGATCCTGAGCTTCCCGCTGTCCCGGGACCGGGTCAGCACCGTGACCCGCGGCGCGCAGCTCACCGACGTACCGTTCCCGGTGACCCGCGAGCGCCTGGAGGGCTACCGCGAGGCCGTCGAGGGCGCCGGCGCCGGCTGGGACGCCGTCGTGGTCGCGGTGTGCGGCCGCAACGACGCCGCCGAGGCCGAACGGATGGCGGCGACGCTGCTCGCCTCGCCCGAGCCGCCCGACGCGATCGCCGCGATGAGCGACCAGCAGGCGGCCGGCGTCGTGCGGGCCGCCCGGGCCGCCGGCCTGACGGTCCCCGGCGACCTGGCGGTCACCGGCTGGGACGATTCGGCGGTCGCGGAGCGGCTCGGCCTGACGACGGTCGCCCAGTCGCTGCGCGAGCAGGGCGCGGCCTGCGCGGAGGCCGCGCTCGGCCGTCCGTACCAGTCCCGCGCCGCCGGCTGGTCCGTCGTCCGGCGCGGCAGCACCCGGGGCGTCAGCGGCGCCAGCGGGCGAGGTCCCCGTTCGCGGTGAACGCGGCGAGCTCGCCCGTGCCGTGATGCAGGCACGCCGGGGTGAAGCCGGGGACCGTGCCGGTGCGGTGGCCGGTCACCGGGTCCCAGACGTGCAGGCCGTCGGCGTGCGCCGAGTAGAGGCGCACACCGTCGGAGAAGAACGCGCCCTCCGGGCCGGCGAAGGCGGTCAGCTCGTCGCCCGTGCCGACGCTGAACACCCGCGCGCCGGGCAGCATAGCGATGTCGTCGTCGCCGATGCCGCTCACCGCGACCGCGGTCTCGCCGACGAAGCACAGCGGCGTGTCCCAGTGGTAGTCGCGGAAGCAGAGCCGGTGCAGCGACGGGCCGCGCTCCGACTCGTACGGCTCCTCGTCGAGCCACCGGCGCAGGCTCCAGACCAGGGGCACGCCGACCGGGTGCCAGATCCAGCCGTCGTCGGCAACCGCGGCGCCGCCCGGGGAGGCGACGATCCGGCCGTGGAAGTAGTCGAGGTCCTCGCCCTTGGCGAAGGTGCGCCCGGTGAGCAGGCGGCCGGACTCTGGGTCGCTGACGTCGAGCCGGTTCCAGTCGGTGCGGTGGACCACGACGGGCCGGCCGTCGTGCACGGCGAAGGCGAGCGAGAACGGTACCGTGTCGGCGCGGTAGCCACCGCCGTGCAGCTCCATCGTGACGGCACCGTCGCGGTCCAGGTCCACCACCAGGCCGAGGCGGCCGTAGTCGTTGACGACGGCGGCGAAGCGCCCGCAGGCCGAGGCGTGCAGGCGGTGCCGCAGCACCCGGTCGAGGAAGGGCTCGTGGTCCGGCTCCTGCAGCAGCGGCAGGGTGGCCCGCACCGTGGCGCGGTCGTCGTCGGGGGCCAGCTCGGCGAGGCGGCCGTCGGCGGTGAGCGCGAGCCAGCGCGACCGGCGGTCACCCCACACCGGCGCCAGGCCGATCACCTCGCCCAGCTCGTGCGGCGGCGACCAGCGGTACACCGGCGGCATCGGCTCCGGCCGCTCGGGGATCCCCGCCGATCCGCGCCACGCCACCAGGTCGCCGTCGTCGAACGCCCGCTCCGCGCACCCCTCGCAGATCACCGTCAGCTCGACCGGCTCGCCCGCGCGGTCGCACGCCTCGCACACCAGGTCGAACTCCAGGCCGTGGCCGGTCATCACCCGCACGTGCCCGCCCGGGTCCTCGGGCGGCGGCGCCAGGTGCGGGCAGGCCCGGCTCACCGACGGGTTCGCGACGTGGCCACAGGGCTGGGTCAGCATCAGGTCTCCCGCTCGTGCACCGGTTCGCCGTCGACGAACACGAGGTCGGCGCGAACATCGTAGAGCGGGGTGCCGTCCGCGAACGGGTCCCGGTCGAGCACGACGAGGTCGGCGGCGAGCCCTGCCGTCAGCGTCCCGGTCACGTCGTCGACGCCGCTGACGAAGCAGGATCCGGAGGTGTACGCCTGGAGCGCCTGGACGAGCGACAGGGCCTGCTCCGGCAGCATCGGGACGTGCGCCGTGGGCCAGCCGGACTCGGCCGACCCGGCCGGCTCCGTGCGGTGCACCGCGACGTGGATCGCCTGCCACGGGTCGGGCGTGGTGACCGGCCAGTCGCTGCCGGCCGCGAGCCGCCCGCCGGTTCGGGCGATGGCGCCGAAGGGGTACTGCCAGCCGGCGCGCTCCGGGCCGAAGAACGGCACGCACAGGGTGTCGTTCTGCTCGTGGTGCGTCGCCCAGAGCGCCTGGATGTTGGCCGTCACGCCGAGCGCGCCGAACCGCGGCACGTCGTCGGGGTGCACGACCTGGAGGTGCGCGATGTGGTGCCGGCGGGTCCGCCCGCTCGCCTGGACCGCGTCGAGGCACTCGCGCACGGCCCGGTCGCCGATCGCGTGGAAATGCACCCCGAACCCGGCCGCGTCGAGCGCGGCGACGTGCTGCCGCAGCTCGGCGGGGTCCACATTGGACGTACCGCAGCCGTGGCCGCCCAGGTACGGATCGAGCATGGCGGCGGTGAAGTTCTCGGCCACGCCGTCCTGCATGATCTTCACCGCGGTCGCCCGGAACCGTCCGGTTGCCTGACCGCGCTTCTCCGCCAGCTCGGCGATCTGCTCGGCGCCGCGGTCCCGCTCCCACCACAGCGCGCCGGTGACCCGGGCCTTGAGCCACCCGCCCCGGTCGGCGGCCAGGTAGGTGCCGAACTGGTCGCGGGAGCCGGCGTAGGCGCCGACGATCGCGTCCTGCCAGCCGGTGATCCCGAGGCTGAAGAGGTACCGCTGCGCCTCGCGCAGCGCCTGCTCGTAATCCTCGGCCGTGTCGTCCGGCAGCAGGGGCGTGACGAGGTCCATGGCGGCCTCGTGCAGTACCCCGGTGGCCCGGCCGTCGTGGTCGCGCTCGATGCGCCCGCTGGGCGGGTCGGCCGTCGTGTCGGTGATCCCGGCCCGCTGCAGTGCGGCGCCGTTGACCCAGGCCGAGTGGTGGTCCCGGTTCGGCAGGAACACGGGCCGCCCCGCCACGACGGCGTCGAGGTCGTCGCGGTGCGGCAGCCCGCCCGGGAACGCCGACATCGACCATCCGCCCCCGGTGACCCACTCCCGCCCCGGGTGACGGTCGGCGTAGTCCCTGATGGCGGCGAGGTACTGCGCTCTGTCGTGCAGGTGTGACAGGTCGCACCGCAGCCGCTCCAGCGCCCCGCTCACCGGGTGCACGTGCGCGTCGTGCAGCCCCGGGATGAGCGCCCGCCCGCCGAGGTCGACCACGTCGAACCGCGCGTCCGCCAGCGCGTCGAGCGCCGCACCCCGATCCCCGACCGCGGCGATGCGCCCGCCGACCACCGCGAGCGCCTCGGCGCTGCCGTTACCGGTCCAGATCGGCCCACCGACGAACAAGATTCCAGTCACGGGCGCATGCTACTCACCCGCTCCGCTGCCCGGCCGCGCCGGCGCGGCCGTAGCCGGCGAGCCGGACGAAGACGTGTCGCACGCCCGGCGCGATCGTCAGCGGTGCACGACCAGGGTGCCATCGGGGTCCAGCGAGACCGGGTAGACCGTCAGGGCCGGCTGGCCCGTGGTCGAGCAACCCGTGGCCAGGTCGAAGGCGTGCTGGTGGAGCGGGCAGATGACGACCCGCGCGTCGGTGAGGCCGTCGGCCAGCGGGCCGCCGGCGTGCGGGCAGCGGGCCGAGACCGCGCGCAGCGTGCCGTCGCGGAGGTGGAAGACCGCCACCATGTCGCCCTCGACCGCATACGTGCGGCCCTCGCCCGCCGGGATCTCCTCCACCGATCCGACCCGGTGCCCGGCCGTCATGGCTGCCTCACCGGCACCTGCGGTAACGGGATCAGCGGGAGCGACGGGCGGAACTGGCCCGGCGTCGCCGCCGCGCGGCCTTCCAGCCACGGGTCGCGGTACGCGGCGACGGAGGCGTCCATCGCCGCGTCGAGGCGGGCGGCGATGCCGAGGCTGTCGTCGACGACGACCGCGCGGACGTGGTCGATGCCGAGCCGCGGCACCCACGCGTAGGTCCGCTCCAGCCAGTTCGCGCTCTCCCTGTAGTACTGCAGGAATCTCCCCGTCAGCCGGATCACCTCGTCCGCACTGTCCACAGTGGCCAGCAGGTCGCCCTTGCGGACGTGCGCGCCGGCGGCGCCGCCGACGTAGATCTCCCAGCGCCCGCCCTCGATCGCGACCACGCCGAGGTCCTTCACGTAGGCCTCGGCGCAGTTGCGCGGGCATCCGGTGACCGCGAGCTTCATCTTGCCCGGCCCCTCGATACCCTGGTAGCGCTCCTCGATCGCGATGCCCAGGGCCGTCGAGTCGCCGACGCCGAACCGGCAGAACTCCGACCCGACGCACGTCTTCACGGTGCGGAAGCTCTTCGCGTAGGCGTAGCCGGACGGCATGTCGAGGTCGGCCCAGATCGCCGGCAGGTCCTCCTTGCGCACGCCGAGCAGGTCGATGCGCTGCCCGCCGGTGAGCTTCACCATCGGCACCGAATACTTCTCCGCGACCTCGGCGATCCGCCGCAGCTGGGCCGGGGTCGTCACGCCGCCCTTCATCTGCGGCACCACGGAGAACGTCCCGTCGCGCTGGATGTTGGCGTGGACGCGGTCGTTGATGAAGCGGGCGTCGCGCTCGTCGACATACTCGTCGCCCCACATCATCCGCAGCAGCGACGCCAGGCCCATCTTGCTGCGGGCGTCGTCGGCACCGCCGGGGGCGAGCTCGGCGAACACCGCCGACACCGAGCGCAGCCCGAGACGGCGGATGGCCTCCATGAGCTCGGGCTTCGGCAACGGTATCCCGGGCACGTACCAGCTCGCCGCCGGGTCCTCGGCGACCGCGCCGCCGGCCGCCCACTCGACGATCTGCGCGACGAGGCTCTTGCAGGAGCCGCAGCCCTTGCCGGCCCGGGTGGCCTCCATGACCGCCGAGACCGTGCGGGCGCCCTGGTCGACGGCGTCGACGAGGTCCTGCTTGCAGACCCCGTTGCAGTTGCAGACCTGCAGCCCGGGTGCGAGCTCCGCGGCGGTGACGGTGTCGGGCGGGGCGCCCAGGTCGAACATCAGCTCGGCGCGCTCCTCCGGCAGCGGCAGGCCCTCGTGGTACGCCTGCGTCAGGAAGGCCACCTTGGACAGGTCGCCGACCAGGGTCGCGCCGACCAGCCGCCCGTCGCGGACGACGACGCTCTTGTAGACGCCCTTGCGCGGCTCGGTGAACACGAGCGTCTCGTCGTCGTCGCGCTCCGGCTCCTTGAGCCCCATCGACGCCACGTCCACGCCGGCGACCTTGAGCTTGGTGGTGGTGCGGGTGCCGTGATACGCCGCCTTCGGGTCGGCGCCCGTGAGGTGCGCGGCGAGCACACGGGCCTGCTCCCACAGCGGGGCGACCAGCCCATACGTCTGGCCGCGGTGCTGCACGCACTCCCCCACGGCGTAGATGTCGGGCTCGTCGACGGCCCGCAGCTGGTCGTCGACGACGATGCCGCGCTCGACGACCAGGCCGGCGGTCGCGGCGAGCGCCGTGTTCGGCCGGATGCCGGCCGCGACCACGACGACGTCACAGTCGATGGTGCGCCCGTCGCGCAGCTTCACCCCCGTGACCGCGTCGCGGCCGAGGATCTCGGTGGTGTGGGCGCCGGTGACGACCTCGATGCCGAGCCGCTCGACGCTGCGCCGCACGATCGCGCCGGCCTGCGCGTCGAGCTGAGCGTTCATGAGGTGGCCGGCGGCGTGGACGAGCGTGACGTGCCGGACGTGGCGCTGCAGGCCGCGGGCCGCCTCCAGGCCGAGCAGGCCGCCGCCGATGACCACGGCGCGCTCGTGCTGTCTGGCATACCGGATCATCGCCCGGGTGTCGTCGAGCGTGCGGAACGCGAAGACGCCCTGGTGATAGCCGCGGTTGGGGTGGCGGATCCCGGGGATGTCGGGGACGAAGGCGGTGCTTCCGGTCGCAATCACGAGTTTGTCATACCGCCGGTGCGTACCATCGTCGGCGATGACCGCTTTGGCGAAGCGGTCGATGCGGGTCACCCTGGTGTTCGAGCGCAGCTCGATGTCGTTGGCGTGATACCAGGCGAGGTCGTTGAGGAAGATGCCGGCCTCGTCCTCTTCCTGCGCGAGCACGTTGGACAGCAGGATCCGGTTGTAGTTGCCGTACGGCTCGTCGCCGAACATCGTGATCTCGAAGCGGTCGGTGCGGGCCAGGATCTCCTCGACGGTGCGCGCGCCCGCCATGCCGTTGCCGATGACGACGAGTCTGGTCATGGGTGTACCTCGACGAGCCCGAGGTCGACGATGAGCGTGACGCTCGTCCCGGCCGGCGCGGCGACGTGCAGTTCCATGCCGGTGCCGGCCTCGAGGTCCTCGACCACCCGCAGGGCCACGTGGGTGTGGTTCTTGGCGCCGATCGGGAAGTACCGCATCGGCTGGCCGTCGCGCATGAGGACGACGGAGACCAGCTCGCCGGAGGCGTTGCCGCCGCGGAAGTACACCGGCTGCGCGACCACGCCGTCCGGCACGACGTAGGTCAGGGCGGCGTCGAGCAGGAACGCCTGGTCGAGGCCCTTGCCCTCGAAGGTGAAGACGCCTTGCAGGAAGCGTGGGCTGCTGAGCATCCTGTCATGCTGGCCACGGGCTGTTGCCTGCGCGTGCCTCTTTGATTACCGTCGGGTGCCCGGTTCCCTCACAAACGCGTCCTGGTCGATGCCAAGTCCGAACGGCAGCGGGCCGCCGAGGGCCTGCAGGACGTTCGGCACGAACGCGACGAAATCCTCCAGCCAGCGGGCCGCGGTGAGGTCGCCGAGGTCGACGATCGGGTCCTTGCCGAGGTCGCGGAGCAGCCCGGTGACCGTTTCCCTGGCCGCCGCGCTGTTGCCGGCGACGAAGGCGGTGACCCGGGCGCTGCCCATGAGGGAGTCGTGCATCGTGTTGAGGGCCTTGACGACGGCGGTGCGCGGCAGCTCGGCCTGGATACGTTCGGCGCGTGCGTTGTTGCTCACGTCGACGAGGACCTTTCCGGCCAACTCCTCCTCCAGCGTCTTCAGGGTGGCCGTCGTGACCTCCCCGGGCAGCGCGTTGACCACGACCTCGGCCGCCCGGGCGGCCTCGCGATAGCTGCGCCGGGTCCCGTCCGGTGTGCGGGACCCGATCGTCACGCGGTGACCGCGCCCGGCGAGCGGGCCGGCGAGCGCGCGGGCCACGTTGCCCGAGCCGAGGATGGCGATTCCTGTCATACCCCGACGCTAGGGTTCACTGCAGGACGGCGGGAAGTACGCACTTCAAGGTGCCCTGGGGGTTGGCGATGACGGCGACGGTGGAGCGCTATCTGGCGGCGATGGCCGCGTGTCCGGCGCATCGGCTCTTCGACCGGCTCGGCGAGCGGCGGGTGACGCTGGTGCTCAAGGAGCTGTCGACCGGCCCGCGGCGCTCCGCCGACCTGTCCCGGGCGATCGCCGGGGCCAGCCAGAAGATGCTGACCCAGACGCTGCGCGGGCTGGAGCGCGACGGGCTGGTGGCCCGGTCGGCGACCGCCGGCGTGCCGGCCCGCGTGGAATATTCGCTGACCCCGCTCGGCGTGGGACTCTTCGGGGCGATGACCGGGCTGATCGGCTGGGCGGAGGAGCACATGGTGGAGATCGACGCGGCCCGGGCCGGGCGCACATGAGCGGTTCCGGAGCGCAGCGGAGGAGGCCGCTCACCATCGGCTCAGGGTGGAGCTCAGGCGGCCGGAGCGAAGCGGAGGTCGCATGAGCGTCGAGTCGTTCGTGTCGGCCGCGGAGGCGGAGGTCGACGCGCTGCACAGCCTGGTGGTGGTGCGCGGCGGGGTGACGGTGGCCGAGGTCGACTGGCATCCCTACCGGTTGGACCGGCCGCACCGGCTGTTCTCGCTGAGCAAGAGCTTCACGTCGACGGCCGTCGGCCTGGCGGTCGGCGAGGGACGCCTGACGGTCGACGATCCGGTCGCCGGTTTCTTCCCGGGGGTAGGTCACGAGTCCGGCATGCGGGTGCGCGACCTGCTCACGATGACGACCGGCCACGCCGCGGACACCGCGCCGGTGATGTCGGTGGGCCCCGACTGGGCGAGCGGGTTCCTGCGGCTGCCGGTCGAGCATCCGCCGGGCACCCACTTCCTCTACAACAGCGGCGCCACCTACATGCTGGCGGCGATCGTGCGCCGGGTCACCGGCGGGTCGCTGCTCGACTACCTGCGGCCCCGGCTGTTCGAGCCGCTCGGGTTCGGCCCGGCCGACTGGGAGACCTGCCCGAGCGGCCTGGAGGTCGGCGGCTGGGGCCTGTCGCTGGCCGCGACCGACGTCGCCCGGTTCGGCACGCTCCTGCTCCAGGACGGTGTCTGGGAGGGCAAGCGGCTGCTGCCGGAGGGCTGGGTCGCCGAGGCGACGGCCCGCCAGGTGCGCAACGACGCCGACCCGCTCGCGACGGCCGACTGGCGCCAGGGCTATGGCTACCAGTTCTGGCGCTGCCGCCACGACGCCTATCGGGGCGACGGCGCCTTCGGGCAGTTCTGCGTCGTCGTGCCCGGCCGTTCGCTGGTGGTCGTGGCGACCGCGGGCGTGCCCGAGATGCAGCCGGTGCTCGACCTGGTGTGGGAGCACCTGCTCGACGATGCGTCCCCGCCCGTGGGGCGGGTCGCGCGGCGGCTGCCGCCGGTGACCGGCGCGGCGAGCGGCGCGGGTGGGCGGTTCACCGTGCCGAAGCCGCGGCGGGTGCGGCCGGAGGACTGGCGCCCCAGCCACGAGCAGCCGCCGACGATCCGGGCGATCGGGTTCGCCGAGCTGCCCGGCGGCGACGGCTGGCGGGTCACCATCGAGGACGCCGACGGCGTCCACGAGCACCGCTGCCCGCCCGGGGACTGGCACGTGAGCGGCCCGGTGGCCAGCACGGGAGCGTGGACCTCGCCGGGCGAGTTCACCCTGCGCGTGGCCTACGTCGAGACCCCGTTCGTGCGCACCTACGTGTGCCGGTTCGACGGCGACGCGCTGACGATCGCGCCGGGCGACAACGTATCGTTCGGCCCGACCGGCTACGCGCCGGTGTTCGCGGTGCGGGAGGTCTCATGAGGTCCCAGCGGGTGCTGGACGGGCTGCGGGACTTCTACGCCGGGGTGGTGCCGGCCGGGACCGCGCTGGAGCTGTTCCACGACGTGGCGGCCACCGTCCCGGCCTATCGGGCGTTCCTCGCCGAGCACGGCGTCGACCCGGCCGCCGTGCGCACCGCGGACGACCTGGCGGCGGTGCCGCTGCTGACCAAGGAGAACTACCTGCGGCGCTATCCGCTGCCGCAGCGCTGCCGGCACGGCGACCTGGCGGCCGCCGCCGACACCGTCGCCGTGTCGTCCGGTTCGTCGGGGCAGCCGACGGTGTGGCCGCGCTCCGTGCTCGACGAGCTGGCCGTCGCCCGGCGGTTCGAGGACGCGCTGCGCAACAGCTTCCAGGCGCACGAGCGCACGACGCTGGTCGTGGTCTGCTTCGCGCTCGGCAGCTGGGTCGGCGGCATGTATACGGCCGCCGCCTGCCGGCACGTCGCCGCCAAGGGCTACCCGGTGACCGTCGCCACGCCCGGCAACAGCATCGACGAGATCCTGCGGGTCGTCACCGAGCTGGCGCCCCACTACGAGCAGGTGGTCCTCGCCGGCTATCCGCCGTTCGTCAAGAACGTCGTCGACGAGGGGCTGCGGCGGGGCGTGGACTGGCCGCGGCACTCGATCCGGATGCTGCTCGCCGGCGAGGTCTTCAGCGAGCAGTGGCGCGACCTGGTCGGCCGGCGGGCCGGGATGCTGCGCCCCGACTCCGACTCGGTCTCCCTCTACGGCACCGCCGACGCCGGCGTGCTCGGCAACGAGACGCCGCTGAGCGTCCGCATCCGCCGCTTCCTGGCCGGCGAGCCGGCGCTGGCCCGCGAGGTGTTCGGCGACTCCCGCCTGCCGACCCTGGTGCAGTACGACCCGGCGACGCGATACTTCGAGACCCACGAGGGCACGCTGCTGTTCACCGGCGACGGCGGCGTCCCCCTGGTCCGCTACCACATCGCCGACGAGGGCGGCCTGCTCTCGCACGACGACCTGGTCGCCTTCTGCCGCAGCCACGGTTTCGACCCCGGCACCGGTTCCACGCACCCGTTCGTCTTCGTGTTCGGCCGCTCGCTGTTCACGGTCTCGTACTTCGGCGCCAACATCTACCCGGAGAACGTCACCGTCGCCCTGGAGCGCGAGGACGTCGCCGCCTGGGTGACCGGCAAGTTCGTCCTGCGCGTGGTGTCCGACGCCGACGAGGAGCGCCACCTGTCCCTGGTCGTCGAGCTGGCCCCCGACGCCGCCCCGCCGCCCTCGGCCGCCGCGGTGCTGGCGGAGGCGGTGCGCGCCGAGCTCCTGCGCCTCAACAGCGAGTTCGCCAACTACGTCCCGCCCACCTACCAGCTCCCCCGCGTCGAACTCCGCCCGCCCGCCGACCCCGACTGGTTCCCGCCGGGCGCCAAGCACCGCTACACCCGCCCGTCATGACCCCCGAGCCGTTCCTGCTGTCGCGGGCGTCGGGGCCCGACCTGGTCGCCTGGCGCGCCGCGTACGCGGCCATGACCACGCCGCCGCCGACCCCCTCGCCCCCGGCCGCCACGCCGCCCTCGACCCCGGCCGAGCCGCTGGCGGTCTCCGACACATCGCCCACCTCCACCACCGACACGCCGGCCTCGGCCGGGCCGCCACCAGCCTCCGACGGATCGCCCACCTCCATCCCAGCCCCGTCGCACCCAGCCCCCGACACGTCGGCCCCGCCCGCCTCGACCGCAGCCCCGTCGCCCCCGCCCGCGCCGCCGCCAACCCCAAACACCCCGCCCGCCTCGACCCCGGCGCCCTCGACCCCGCCGCCAACCCCCGACACCCTGCCTACCTCCACCAACGCCGGGCCGCCGACCCCGCCCGCCTCGACCCCGGCGCCACCGGCCCCGGCCCTGCCGCCGCCGACCCCCAACACGCCGCCCACCTCCACCTCGGCCGCGTTGCCGCCGACCCCCAACACGGCGCCGGTCTCGGCCGGTCTCCCCGTTGCGCCCAACACCCCGCCCGCCTCGACCACGACCGCCCGGCCGCCCACGCCCAACACGCCGCCCGCCTCCACGGTGGCCGCGTTGCCTCCGACCCCGAACACGCCGCCCGCCTCTGCCGTGTTCCCCCCGATCCCCGGTGCACCGGCCACCGCCGCCGACGAGATCCTTCGCTGGGTCTCCAGAGACAGCGCCGGAGCCGTCGCGGGCATCGCGGTGCTGCGCGGGGACTTCCTGCGGCTGTACGTCGCTCCGGAGGCGCGCCGCCGCAGCCACGGCGCGGCGCTGGTCGCCGCGGCCGGCCGGGC
>NZ_JBEXCY010000290.1:0-12621 GCF_040605515.1 Dactylosporangium sp. NPDC005572
ACCCCCCGCCCTCCCCTCCTCGCTGTGCGGGCCCTGTACCTGCCCGCCCGCAGCCCCCTCGTCGGACACACCGCCCCGCCCCGGCCGGGCCCCCGGGCCGTGGCCGACGCGGTGTCGACCCGCCGGGTGCTGCGCATCGGCTACGCCGACCGGGCGGGCTCGGCCACGCTGCGGGAGATCGAGCCGATGGGGTACGTCGGGAAGGCCGCCCACTGGTATGTCGTGGCCTGGTGCCGGCTCCGCGACTCCTTACGCGCGTTCCGTGTCGACCGGATCAGCTCGGTCGCCGTCACCGCCGAGGTGCCGGCGCCGCGCACGCTGCGCAGCGCCGACCTCGACATCCCGCGCGACCTGGTCCGCCAGCTCAGCCTCGACTGACCCGCCGCGACAAAGGCTCGGCCGCGACTGGCCTGGGCCGCCGCGACTGGCCGGTGGGCCGCCGCGACAAAGGCTCGGCCGCGGCTGACCTGGGCCGCCGCGACTGGCCGGCGGGCCGCCGCGACAAAGGCTCGGCCGCGGCTGACCTGGTGCCGCCGCGACATGGGCTCGGCCGCGACTGGCCGGGCGGGTGTTGTGGGCGTGGGCTCAGCCGCGGTTGACCGCGAAGACGCCGAACAGGTTGCCCGACGGGTCGATGACGTGGGCGAAGGTCACGCCGCCCGTGTTCGTCTGGGCCGGGCGCTGGATCTTGCCACCGGCGGCCTCGATTCGGCGGCAGGTGTCCTCGACGTCGGCGACGCGCACGGCGAAGATCGCGTAGTTCGGCACCCGGCCGTCGGTCGCGAAGAGCCCGCCCCGCAGCCCCTCGGGGTCGCCGGTGGCGAAGAACCGGTAGGCCGGATCCGCGCTCCGGCTGTCGTCGGCGGCGACGGTCCAGCCGAAGACGTCGCCGTAGAACCGCTCGGCGGACGCCGGGTCGTCCGTCCCGACCTCGAACCAGCCGATGCCGTTGAAAGCCGCCATTGGGTCACCTCTCGTCACGAAGGGAGAAACCGTGTACCTCCTCACCGTCGTCGTCGCCGGCGACAGCCCCCTGTCGGTGATTTCAGGCGATGCGGTCGAGGCCGGTGAGTTGGGCGGACAGCGACCACAGGCGGGCCGCGTCCGCCTCGTCGGTGGGTGGGCTGTCGAGGAGGCGGCAGTCGGCGCAGTACTGGCCGCCGTGGGCGTCGAGCTCCGGTGCGGTGGCCGCCCAGACCTGGGTCGCCGCGCCCTGCTCGGCGGTGCGGAACAGGCCCGGGAGCGACTCGCCGGCGGCGTCGATCCAGCCCGCCGCGACCATCTCGGCCGTGGTCAGGTGCCGCTGCAGTGGCGTGCGGATCCAGCCGGGGTTCACCGAGAACGCCCGCACGCCGTGGCGGCGGCCGAGGAGGTCGAGGTGGCGGGCGAAGAGGATGTTGGCGGACTTCGACTGGGTGTAGGCGGCCCACTTGTCGTAGCCGCCGGTGAAGTGCACGTCGTCCCAGCGGATCGTCCAGTCCGGGTTGCGGCCCGAGGCGACCGCCACGACCCGGGCGCCACCGGCGGCGGTGAGCGCGGGCCACAGGAGGTTGGTCAGCGCGTAGTGGCCGAGGTGGTTGATGGCGAACTGCGCCTCCCAGCCCGGGCCGACCCTCGTCTCGGGGCAGGCCATGACACCGGCGTTGGCGATCAGGATGTGCAGCGCCCCGTGCCGGCGCAGGAAGTCCTCCGCGAAGGTCCACACCGTGTCGAGGTCCGCCAGGTCGAGCGCGTGGACCTCGACGCCCGCGTCGCTCGGAAACGCTGCGCTCGCCGTGTCCGGGCGGCGGGCCGGGACGATCACGCGGGCGCCGGCTCGTGCCAGCGCGCGGGTGGTGGCGAGGCCGATGCCCGAGTAGCCGCCGGTGACGACGGCCGTCTTGCCCGTGAGGTCGATGCCGGCGAGGACCTCGTCGGCGGTGCGAAGGGTGGTGTCGCTGCTCATGTCGGCGGACGCTATGAGCTAGACCTCGGTCTAGGTCAAGGTTACGGTCGATGGCGTGAGCTACGAGCAGCTGAGCATCGGGCAGGTCGCCGAGCGGACCGGGTTGAGCGTGCACACGCTGCGGCTGTACGAGCGCGAGGGCCTGCTCGCGGGCGAGGTCCGCCGCGACTCGTCCGGGCGGCGGGTGTACTCCGGCTGGGACGTCGAGTGGCTGGCCAACTGCGTGAAGTTCCGGGCGTCCGGGATGCCCCTCGCCACGATCGCCCACCTGGCCCGGCTCGTCCGCGACGGCAGCGGCAACGAGGCCGAGCGGCTCGAGCTGCTCCGCGCCCACCGGCACCACGTCGTCGCCCAGCTCGCCCAGCTGCAGGACTGCCTCGCCCTGATCGACGCCAAGGTGACGAGCTACGAGGCCCACCTCGCCGCCGGGGTGGGCGACCCCTGGGTCAGCCCAGCCCGCTGACCGATGCCAGCCGTGGACGGCCGATCCGTAGGTCGGCCCGGCGTGTTGACCGGTGTCGGCCGTGGCCGGTCGACCCGCGGGTCGGCTCGGCGCGTTGACCGGTGTCGGCCGTGGCCGGCCGGCCCCTGGGTCAGCCCAGCCTGCTGACCGATGCCGGCCGTAGCCGGGCCGGCCCGCAGGCGGAGGTCGGTCGTGGTCGGGCGATCCGTGGGTCAGTGCCGGCCGGTGACCGGCGACCCGACCGTGGACCGGCTCGCCTCGTCCAGGCGGGCGATCGCCAGTGGCGGCAGCTCGTAGGTCAGGCCCGCCAGGTTCGCCGTCAGCTGGTCGGCCGTGCGCGGGCCCAGGACCACCGACGTCACGTCGGGGCGGGCGCCCAGCCAGCCCAGCGCCACGTCGGCCGGCGCGGCTTCCAGCTCGGCGGCCACCGCGAGCAGCTCGTCGGCGATGTCGAAGTGGCGCGGGGAGAGGAGGCCGTCCACGTACGCCTTGGCCGCCGGGCTCGGCATCGCCGACCACTCGGCCAGGCGGGAGCCTTCCTGCGGCGGCGCGCCCCGGCGGTAGCGGCCGGCCAGCAGACCGCCGCCGAGCGGGCTGTAGGCGAGCACGCCCAGGCCCAGGCGGCGGCAGGTCGGCATGATCTCCGGCTCGATCGCCCGTGCGATGAGCGAGTAGCTGGCCTGCAGGCTCACGAACGGGGTCCCGCCCTGCCGGGACGCCGCCCACTGGGACTCGACGATGCCGGCCGCGGTGAAGTTGGAGCACCCGAGGTACAACACCTTGCCCGAGCGCACGAACGTGTCGAGGGTCGCCATCGTCTCCTCGATCGGAGTTTCGGCGTCCGGCACGTGGCACTGGTAGAGGTCGATGTAGTCGGTGCCCAGGCGGCGCAGGCTCGCGTCCAGGGCGCGGGTCAGGTGGGCGCGGGACAGGCCGCGGTCGTTCGGGCCCGGGCCCTGCGGCACCGCCGCCTTCGTCGCCAGCACCACCTCCGCGCGGCGGTGCGCGATCGCCCTGCCGACGACTTCCTCGCTGGTGCCGCCCCGGTAGGTGTCGGCGGTGTCGACCAGGTTGTGGCCGGCGTCCAGGAACGCCTCGACGATCCGGCGCGCCTCCGGCTCCGGGGCCGGGGCCCGCGGGTCGGTGCCGAAGTTCATCGTGCCCAGGCACGCGCGGGAGACGCGCAGGCCCGACCGGCCCAGTGTCATGTAGTGCATGCCACCCTCGGTACAATCGGAATGGTGATTCCGCTTCAACATACGGAACCTCGATTCCGGTTGTCAACGGAGGCTGTGGCGTGATCCGGTCCGACGCTGCCCGGAACCGGGCGAAGGTGCTGGAGGCGGCCGAGGCCGTGCTCGACGAGCAGGGGCTCTCCGCGCGGATGGACGAGATCGCCCGGCGCGCCGGCGTCGGGGTCGGCACGCTGTACCGCCACTTCGCCACGAAGGAGGCGCTGTACCAGGCCATCGTCACCGCCCGCGTCGACCAGCTGCTGGAGGAGGCCGCCCGGCTGCGCGCCGGCACCGACCCGGCCACGGCGTTCTTCGCGTTCTTCACCCGGATCGTCGCCGACGCCGGCCGGCAGAAGACGCTCACCGATGCCCTGCGCGTGGCCGGCATCGATGTCAAGGCGCAGCAGACCGGGCAGCAGGCGGCCATGCGTGCCGCCATCGACGACCTTCTCCGTGTGGCGCAGACGGCCGGTGCCGTGCGCGCGGACGTCGCGCTGCCCGAGGTCCTCGCGCTGCTGCGCGGTGCCGGGCTGGCGGCGGAGACGGGCGCCTACCCCGTCGGGATCGTGCTCGACGGCCTACGTCGAACGGCGTAGTGGCGCAGCCGCCCCGCGACGGACGCCCCTCCGCGGACCGGGTGGGTGCCGGCCTGCCGGTAGAGTGACCGATCCGTGGGGCGGATCGTGGGGTACCGGCGGGCCGAGCGGGCCGTAGCAGGGCCGGTGACGAAGTTCGGTGGCCAGCCGGTCTGGCTGCAGGTGCCGCGGTGGCCGCTCAGCGCCGCCTGGGGCACGCCGATGCGGTTCGTCGCACAGATCAGCATCAATGATCAGAAGGAAGAGAAGCTTGCCTATCTCTTCGTGACCGCGGCCGACGACGACGACTTCGACCCGGACGTCATCTTCCCCGACGGCGGCGAGAACGCGGTGATCATCCAGCCCGGCGGCGCGTACGACGGGCCGGCCGTCGAACAAGCCACCGGGCCCACGGTGTGCGACGAGGAGTACCTGGTCGACGAGGACGACGCGGCCGACGATCAGGACGACGACCGCATCGGCCGCGGCGAGCCGGTGACGCTGCGCGAGGAGCCCGCCGGCGGGCCGTGGCGGCTCCTGCTGCGCCTGGCCACCAACTGGACGCCGTTCCGCCTCAACCTCGGCGCCGCCCCGCTCCTGTTCGCGCTGATCGACGCCGATGGGCAGCGCGGCTGCATGCTGGTCGAGGATTCCTAGGCCCGCCCTGTCCTGGCGGGTTCGTGCCGTGGCGGGTTCCTGCCAGGCCGCGGGCGTTCCGCCGCATCGACCGGTGCCGGTAGACACCGTGCATGCTCATCGACGAACGCCGCAGGCGCCGCGCGGGTGCCGCGGTCGCCGCTCTCGCCCTGCTCGGGCTGCTGACCGGACCGGTCACGCCCGCGGGCGCCGCGCCTGCGCCGGCGAAGCAGGCGCAGCATGGACGAGACACCACCGTCACCCTCATCACCGGCGATGTCGTGCGATTGATCGACGTCGGTGGCGGGAAACAGATCGCGGACGTTCGCCGCCCGCAGCGCGCACCCGGCGGCGTGCGGACCGAGACCATCGGCGGCGACCTCTACGTCTGGCCGGACGAGGCCCTGCCGCTCGTCGCCGCCGACCGCCTCGACCGGCGGCTGTTCAACGTCTCGCTGCTCGTGCGCAGCGGCTACGACGACGCGAAGCGGGCCGAGCTGCCGCTGATCACCACCGCCGCCGGAGCACCGCCGAACACGGCCAAGGTGCGGGACCTGCCGAGCGTCAAGGGCGCCGCCGTCCGGGCCGGCAAACGCAAGATCCGCGACACCTGGAACGGCGTGCTCGCCCAGCGCAGCACGAGCGGCAAACTGTGGCTCGACGGTACCGTCAAAGCCAACCTCGCCGAGAGCACCGCACAGATCGGCGCGCCGGCCGCCTGGGCCCGGGGCCTCACCGGCAAGGGCGTGAAGGTCGCCGTGCTCGACACCGGCGTCGACCTCGACCACCCCGACCTCGCCGGCCGGGTCAGCACGACCGCGAGCTTCGTGCCCGGCGAGACCGTCGACGACGGCAACGGCCACGGCACCCACACCATCTCCACCGTCGGCGGCACGGGCGCCGAGCCGGGCGTGGCGCCGGACGCCGACCTCATCGCCGGCAAGGTGCTGTCCGACGCGGGCACCGGCGAGGACTCGTGGGTCATCGCCGGCATGGAGTGGGCCGTCGCCCAGCACGCCAAGGTGGTCAGCATGAGCCTCGGCGACTCGCTGCCGAGCGACGGCACCGACCCGGTGAGCACCGCGCTGAACACGCTCAGCGCGCAGAGCGGCACCCTGTTCGTGGTGGCGGCCGGCAACACCGGCGCCGAGGCGGCGATGGGCGCGCCCGGGGTCGCCGACGCGGCGCTCACCGTCGCCGCCGTCGACCGCGACGACCAGCTCGCCTACTTCTCCAGCCGCGGGCCGCGGTACGGCGACTACGGGCTCAAGCCCGACATCGCCGCCCCGGGCGTGGACATCACGGCGGCCGCGCCGGGCGGGGGCTACGCCACCATGTCCGGCACCTCGATGGCGACCCCGCACGTCGCCGGGGCCGCGGCGATCCTGGCCCAGCAGCACCCCGACTGGACCGGCGCGCGGCTCAAGGACGCGCTCATGGGCAGCAGCAAGGCGCTGCCCCAGCTGGACGCCTACGCGGTCGGCGCCGGCCGGGTCGACATCCCGGCATCGCTCGACGCCGATGTCACCGCGACCGGCTCGCTGTGGTTCGGCTTCTACGGCTGGCCGCACGACGACACGGCCCCGGTGGCGCGGACCGTCACCTACACCAACAGCGGCGGCGCCCCGGTGACCCTGGCGCTCGGTGAGGCCGCCACGATCGCCGGCGGCCCCTACGACGTCGATCCCGCGGCCGACGCCGGTACACCGGCACCCGAGGAGATGTTCACCCTCTCCGCCGACACCGTGACCGTCCCGGCGCACGGCAGCGCATCGGTCACCATCACCGCCAGGCCATCGATGGCGATGACGGCTCGGCGGTACCTCGGGCAGATCACCGCGACCACCGCCGGCACGACGGTCCGCACCCAGTTCGGCCTGTACACCGAGGACGAGCGGCACAACCTGCACGTCTCGGTCCGCGACCGCCAGGGCCGGCCGGTGCAGGGCTACCTGGAGCTCCAGGCGTTCGGCCAGGTCGACCCGTACGTCTACGCCTTCGACGGCGACCTCGACGTCCGTCTCCGCAAGGGCGTCTACAGCGCGCTCACCCTCGTCCCGGTGACCGGCAGCCGGGGCCCGGACTCGCAGGCCATGGCCCTGCTCGGCGACCCCGAGATCGTGCTCGACCGCGACCGCAGCGTCACCCTCGACGCCCGCCAGGCCAGGGAGGTGACGGCGCAGCTGCCCGGCCGGCCGAAGGTCGAGGACCGGGTCCTGCAACTCAACTGGTATCGCAGTGACGGCGCCGCATCGACGCTCGACGAGCAGATCATCCTCCCGCCGCAGTACGACGAGGCATTGGTACTGCCGACAAAGCGCGTCACCAAGGGCGCCTTCGAGTACGAGACGCGCTGGCGCCAGGCGTACCCCCTGCTCACCATCAATGACGACCTGCCGTTCCTCGGCCAGCCCGGCTCCAGCCTCTACGACGGCCGCGACCAGCTCGACGTCGTGCGGGCCGGCATCGGCGCCGCCGAGGACTACGCGGGCAGGCGGGTCCGCGGCAAGGCCGTCGTGGTGACCCGCTCCGACGCGGTCGGCCCGGCGCAGCGCGCGGCGAACGCGGCGGCGGCCGGCGCCCGGCTGTTGATCGTCGTCAATGACGGCCCCGGCAAGCTGCTCGAGTGGGTCGGCGCCGACGACGGTTCGCCCAGCCCGGTCCCGGTCGTCTCGGTGACGCAGCGGGCCGGCGCGGCGCTGCCCGGCCGGCTGCGGGTCGAAGGCGTGCCGGACTCGCCGTACGTGTACGACCTGGTCGCGCAGTACCCCGGGCGCATCCCGGCCGACCTGACCTACCGGCCCCGGCCCGACCAGCTGGCCCGGGTCGACATGCGGTTCCACGGCACGACCGCCACCCCGAGCGGCGAGTACCGCTGGGCGTTCCGGCCGTACCGCCCGGTCGCGGTCGGCTTCCTCCAGTCGGTCACGATGCCCGGCACCCGAACCGACTACGTGTCGGCGCCCGGCGGCACGAGCTGGGCCGAGACCTCGCTCACCGGCCCCGGCTACGCGGTCGAGTCGCGCTCCGGCGTGCACGCGTACCGCGCCGGCAGCCGCCAGGTCAGCGACTGGTTCGCGCCCGTCGCGCACCCGCGCAACGGATCCGGCTTCTGGTGGTCGTCGCGGCAGGTCGGCTTCGCCGAGTTCAACGTGCAGCCGTGGACCGACAGCGGCACCGACCACGGCGGGTACATGCAGGACGGCACCGACCAGCGCCGGTTCCGGGTCTGGGAGGAGGGGCAGCTCGTCGCCGACTCCGAGTGGCCTGCGGCGTACGTCAGCCCGTCGACCGACGGACCGCTGACGTACACGCTCGACCTGCAGGCGTCGCGGGACCCGGCGCTGTACCGGCTCTCGACCAGCACCCACACCACATGGACGGTCAAGGCGCAGCCGGTCGGCGACCCGGCGCGGATCGACATCCTGCCGCTGCTCCAGCTCGACTACGCCGTGGAGACGGACCTGTCGGGCACCGCGCGGCCGGGCCGCAACGCGGTCGGCGTCAAGGCCGGCCACCTGCCGGGCGCGGTCGGCGGCGGTACCGTGGTCGCGTTGTCGGTAGAGATCTCCTTCGATGACGGGCGGCACTGGCAGCGAACGCCGCTGATCGATGGCGTGGCGCGGTTCGTCCCGCCACGTGGCGCCGGCTACGTGTCGCTGCGCGCCACCGCGCGCGACGACCGGGGCAACACGATCGAGCAGGAGGTGATCCGGGCCTACGCAGTGCCCGACTGGCGCTGACGGCCCTATGATCGGCGGATGCTCGGCCCCCTCGGCCTCGACCCCGACGAGGAACGGCTGTACCGATGCCTGGTCGCGGGCGGCGGCACGCTCGACGAGCTGACCGCCCGCGACCCCGGGCCGCGCACGGCCGAGCTGCTCGCCGCGCTCGTGGCCCGGGGCCTCGCGGTGGCCGAGCCGCAGGGCACCTACGCCGCCGCGCCGCCGGCCATCGCCCTCGGCGCGCTGCTGCGCCACCAGCGCGACCAGCTCCAGGCGGCCGAGCTGGCGCTGCTCGCCCTGGCCGAGGAGCACCGGCGCACCGAGGCCGCCCGGGGCGCCGGCGTCGTCGAGGTGATCACCGACGTCGACGCGGTGCGGCACCGGTTCGCCCAGGTGCAGGCGGCCGCCCGGCACGACGTCCGCTCGCTCGTCGTGCCGGGCCTGGAGGTGGTGCCGCACAAGGACAACGCCGCCGGGGACGACGGGCTGCGCCGCGGCGTGCGGTACCGCGTCATCGTCGACCGGGCGTCCCTCGCCGAGCCCGGCCTCGTGCAGCTCGCCGCGGCCAGCATCGCCGAGGGCGAGGAGATCCGGGTCATCGAGAAGACCCCGGTCAAGATGATCATCGCGGACGGCCAGGTGGCGATGCTCCCGCTGCTGTCCGGCCGGCACACCGCCGCCGCCTCGGTGCTGGTCCACGCGAGCGGCCTGCTCGACGCGCTGATCGCGCTGTTCGAGGAGCTGTGGGAGCACGCCTATCCACTGTGGACCGACGCGGGAACGGAGCTGGAGCCGCTCGACCGCCGGATCCTGGCGCTCCTGCTGGCCGGCCTGACCGACCAGGCGATCGCCGGGCAGCTCGACACCAGCCTGCGCACGGTCCAGCGGCGCATCCACGCGCTGATGCTGCGGGCCGGCGCCGAGACCCGCATCCAGCTGGGCTGGCACGCGGCCCGCAAGGGCTGGGCCTGACGCCCATGCGCGCGGTCCTCCGGCAGATCGGGAAATGGGACGGCCGTCGGGTGCCCGACGACCTGCCCGACGTGTGCGACTTCGTCGACCCCGGCGCGGACCCCGGCGAACAGCGGGCGGTGGCGGCGTACCTCCGCTCCGGCACGGCCTACGTCGTGGCCGCGGGCTACTCCGTCTGCCGGCTGTGCGGGCGCGGCAACGGCAGCGCGGAGCTGACCGACGGCACGCACTTCCTCTGGCCGTCCGGCCTGGCCCACTACGTCGAGGAGCACGCGGTCCGCCTGCCGGCCGAGGTCGTCGCCGTCGCTGTCGCCGCGGGCGGCGCGGCCCCGCCGGTGGACCTCGGCCGCTTCGGGTTCGAGGCGTGGGAGTCCGGCGAGATCAGGGTCGACCTCGAGTGGTGGACGAGGCAGACCGGCACCCGCTCCGGGGTGCACCTGCCCGGGTGCCGGCGCAGCCCGGTCGTGGCCCGGTGGGACCTGCCGGCGACGGCCGACATCTACGTGGACCGGGTGCCGCCCGACGGCGTCGCGACCCTGGCGCGGATCCGGCGGCTCGTCGGCGCCCCGTGGCCGCTCTCCGGCCTGCGGGCGCTGCTCGGCACCCAGCCGCTGCTCGCGGCCCCGGCCGCCAGCCCGGCGCGCCTGTACGAGGCCCTGGAAGCGGCGCCCGACCTGCGGCCGTACCTGTTCTACGGCACGGAGGACGGGCTCACGGCCGTGCGCCCGCCCGGATCGCCCCGACCGGGGTCAGCGGCGAACTTTTGATGACAGCGCCGGCGATCGCCTGGTCGCGCAAGTTAGACGGGTCGATGGAACGCGATGACGTGCTGGTCGACGGTGAAGCCGGACCGTGCGTAGGTGGCCACCGCGCCGGTCGGGTTGTCGGCGTCGGCGTCCAGGGCGGCGTGCGTGTAGCCGGCCCGGCCGGCCGCGTCCAGCACGTCGGCGAGCAGAGCGCTCGCGATGCCCCGGCGGCGCCAGGCGGCGTCGGTGCCGAGCTGTCCGATGTACACGCGGCCGGGGGTGTCGCTGCCGTAGGCCAGAAGATAGCCGACGATCGCGTCGCCGGCGACGGCGACCCGCGACAGGTCGGGGCGGAACGTCGCCGAGGCCACGGTCAGCGCCGCCCACGCGTCGAAGGTGCGCGGCTGGAAGCCCCACAGGTCCTGGAACGCCGTGTTGTGCAGGGCGTGCACCTGTCGTTCCTCGCTCCCGTGGTACTGCTGAAGCTTCAAACCATCGAGCGGTGTCACCGTCGGCGGCGATGTCGTGGGCGCCGACATCTCGAGGAAGTGGCGCGCGACGGTGAACCCGAAGTGCTCGTACAGCCTTAGCGTGGGTGCGTCGGCGACGCCGGTCACGACCTGCGCCGCCCACGACGCGTCCGGTGCGACCTCGGCGTGCCGAGCCGCGGCCCGCTCCAGCTGCCAGGCCAGCACCCGGCGGCCGAGCCCGGCGCCGCGCCGGTCGGGATGCACGCCCCCGATCAACTCAAGTCGATGTCCCCCCGCGGGCGGCAGCGGCACCAGGCCGACGCCCGCGAGCCGCCCGTCGCCGTCGACGACCAGCAGCGTGTCGGCGGACGGGTCGGCGACCTCGTGCCGCACCACGTCGTCGACGTCGGAGGGCGCGTGCCCACCGGGCCCGCCGCCGGCCGCGGCGACGGCGTTGATGAGCTCCGCCACGGCGGCGGCGTCACCGTCCCGGTACGGCCGTTCATAGAAGTCCGTCACGCCCGACACCGTATGCGCTACCGATCGGGCCGTCGAGGTAGTTCCGGACAGTCGTCGGGGATCGCCGCCTGCTCGATGACGACGACCTCGGCGTCGCGGCTGGAGCTGCGCTAACCCCACTCGCTGACGAGCCCCTGGCCGGCCAGGAACCGCTCCGTCCGGGGCTCGGCGACGGTCTGCGTGGCTAGCGTGCGGCCGTCGGCGTCGAGCGCCTCGATCGTGAGCGTGGCCGGCGCCGGCGCGGTGAGGACCCCGACGCCGTCGGTCAGCGTGACCGTCGCGACCGGTCCGCCCGTGACCCGCAGCCGCGTCGCGCCGGGCGGGGCGATCACGAGCAGGCGCTCGGAGTACCCGATCCGCTCCTCGTCCGGCAGCCGGACCGTCACCATCGCGTCCGATGCCGCCACGGCCGTGGTCATCCGGGCGGTCGGGAAGTCCTTCGGCGGCTGCTGGGGCACCGCACCGTGGACGGCGGTGACCGGCATGGCGTCACCGGTGCCGGCGACCGCGCTCACCAGCACCGAGCCGTCGCCGAGCTCACCCAGGCCGACGACGACCGGCCGGTGTTCGCCGGGCGGGGTGCCGCCCCAGAGGATTCGGTACCGCTGGACGTCGAGGCCCGGCACGGTCGGCCACCTGCGGAGCAGCACCCTGGCGATGTCGGGCAGGTCCTCCCCGCGCTCGGCCGGCGTCGGCTCGATCTTGCGGAACGGGTCCCCGATCAGCGCCCTGTCGGCGAGTTCCCGGAGCGTGCCGCCGCAGGTCACCCGCAGCCAGACGCGGGGGTCGGGCAGCACGAGGTACTCGCCGCCGGCCGCCCACGTGTGCTGCAACGTGCTGTCCGGCCCCACCTGCGTCGCCGTCGACCGCTCGGCCGAGCAGCCCGGCGGGACGATCGCGACCGTGAAGCCGGACCGGTTGACGCCGAAGAGGGTGAGCGGGGCGAGCCCGCCGGTCTCCCGGCCGCCGTGCTGCCCGGTGGCGAGCGTCGCCACGGGGACGTCCTCGGGCGCGTAGGACGCGACGAACTGGGCGCGGGTGCCGTCGTGGAAGACGGCGCCGAACGACCGCTGGCCGTCGGTGTCGGCGACGAACAGCACCTTCACCCGGTCGAGCTCGGTCTTGACCGGCCAGGCGTCCCGGGCCGCGAGCAGCGCGGCGGTGAGCTCGTCGACGACGCCCGGCTCCGCCGCCGCGTTGCCGCGCACCGGTGCGTCGATGATGCGGCGGGTCCAGTCGGTCAGCGGCTCGTCCAGGTACGGCGGCTCGTCGACGGTGGTCGTCGGGGCCGGCTGCGGCGCCGGGCCGCCGGTGCCCGCGAGCGCCTGCGCGCCG